>NZ_AQPL01000599.1:0-5739 GCF_000395345.1 Cupriavidus sp. WS
ACGGGTTTCAGGGTCAGCCCCGAGGTTTCCGACGAGTATGACTTTATTGATAGATGCCATGTTGATTCCTAGTTAGTGGATTTTGTCGATGCGCCAGAGCCATTTGTCCCATAGCTTCTGATTGCCATCGTTGTCGAGCATCGGCTTGCCGCTACGTTCGTGGAACGCCGGCACCTTTACCTTTTCGAGCCGGGTGACCCTCACGTGGTCGCCGAGCGTGCATTTCGCTTCCGCGATGGCGTCCTTCAAGCCCTCGCCTTGGAGCGTCACTTCAGCTGCAGCACCGGTGTCGACCCGGATCGCGAACGATGTGTAGAACTTGGGCGGGGCGCTGCCACGTTTGGGGAATTTCATCTCTCCCCAGAACGCAAGCCGGCCAACCGTCGACGACTTGCTGCCGGCAATTGACCGCGCTGCAGGAACCTCGGAAGGCTGCGGCGTCGACGGCTGCCTCGCATCATCGACATGATCAGCCCCGGCTACCCGTTCTTTCACCCGCGTCGCCGGCGACGTCGGAACAGGATGCGGAGCGGCGGACGGAGAGGAGCGCGTCCGAGAGAGCGCCTCGGATATGGCCTGCTCCACCGTGCTGCCGCGGATTACCGCCTGCTTATTCCAGCGCGGAACGACCTCGGGCAAGAGCTTCTGTCCGAACCGGGTCTCGGTCACACGATGCTCGAAGGCTGCGACGAAATGCACGATGCTGTCTCCCTCATCACGAAACAGATGCGGGAGATCGGCAATCGTGATCTGGGTTTCATTCGGGGCGCCCTGCCCGACTGCAGAATCGGTCGGCCTCCGGCCTTCCGGTGCAGCACCGAGCAGTTGGGCACCCAGGCGCTTTATCGCGTTCAGAAGGGTCATGATGATTCAAAGAAGCGAGCCGCAGCACAGCCGGCGAACCTCATTGAGGTCTCGGCTGAGCACGGCATGGTTGAGGATGACGTCTTGCATCATCTCGGGATCGACTCCGCTCACTGAACAGACATAGGCGTATGGCAATGCGCCGTTCCAGTATCCAAAAATCCAGCCGAGCGTCATCGAGTAATCCTCGAGGTCGATCGGCTTTTTCTGAATACGGGCCCGAAGCATCTCCGCGCAGTCGATCAGGGACTCCGGTGTGTTGTCGCCTCTGCGGCTATCGCACGCCAGGCTGATGAGTGCATCGATCATCTGCTCTCGGACAGACTCGCTCCATAGCGACGGATCCGGGAGTGGTTCGACCTTGGGAGGGGAAACAAGGATGGCGGTAGCTTCACCGAAGAAGTCCAACTGCCATCCCGATGGAGTTTGGTCCATGAAGGTCTCCGAGACGGGACCCGAACTGCCCTCCGTGTTGGCGGGCAACGGATACCCGCGACAGGTGGGACTGCCGCCCCCAAGGGAAGGGGCGGCGAGGAATCAGGAACGGCGAGCCGTTCCTGTTCTGCGAATCGGCATCACCACGGCCGAGCGCTCGTACTGCAGCTCGGGTGGCTCAACGACGGCCTCCGGCGCTTTGGCGCGCTCGGTGGACTCGGGCATCGACACCTTCGGCGCTGCAGGAGTCTTACTCCCGAGAGCGATGAAGCGGTGATACAGCCACGAAGTGGCGACGATGGTCAGAAAGATCCCGACGATGAGTGACTGCGAGGCCAGGTACAGCACCATGCAGAACATGAACAGCTTGAACGGACGCTTGATCGCGTTGTTGACGAAGGATTCCATGGTTTTCTCTCTAGAAAACGAAGCAGTTGGATTTCCTGGCTGAACTGCCAGGCGATTATTCGATGCTCGTTGAGCAAGGAATCCTTCGAAGCGGGCACGACAACGCGCTTGCGGCATGCCGGAGCATTGCGCAAGAACGCTATGTGATCGGGAAATGGATTAGGCGAGGAGCGAGGCTAGAACGTTCGCCGGAGTCGATGCGTGAACACGCAAGGGAGAATTTACACCACTTCTAATTCGTGCGCAACGCCGTGCGCTCAACACTGCGGGCCTCAGATTTATCGCTGAAAGACGGCATAGAGAGCGCCTCTTTCCGAGGCCAACCCAAGATCATGATATTGGGAAATGGACGGCACCTTCCACTGAGGGCCGCTCCTCCCTGCTCCGCAGTCCAACTACGCCTCTCAGCCGCTTGGTCAACCTGTATATACAGGGCATCCCTCCTAGGGTAGGTCTATAAGGACGCCCTTTCGCGTCGATAACTAGGTCCTTGAGGTCATCATTTGATGGCCACCTGCGAAAACTAGGTCGAAATAGCGAGTTCTCACAAGAAATGACCATCGCGACCCGGGCTAATCTCCGTCGGGAACGTGCCAACTCGCCGAGTTCTTGCACATTGCCGATGCCCTTGACTTTGGATTCAAAGGATTCCGCAACAACTTTCGACACACCAGATCCAGGCCACCCTGCAGCACTTCGCCCCGCTTGTTGACGCAGTCGACACCGATTCGCTGGCCCTTCGCCCTTGACTTTGCACAGCAGGATGTAGCGTTGAACGGTTGGACAGGAAAGCGAAGTTCACCATCAACACATAGGAACAAGAAGCATGAGCAATACCCATCTCACCGCGCCGTCGGAGCCTCGCCGAGAAATCTCGATCCTCGAGCTGACGCGGCTTCTGCTTGGCTCCGAGGTGGACACCGCTTCAATCGGCCGTATCGTTCATGCTGCCGAGCAAATTTCTCAGGCGCGCGATCGAATTCGGACCGAGTACATGATTATTGGGTCCCACTTGGCTGATATCCACCAGACACTCTACATCGCCATAAACAAACGCATTGATAACCCAACCAAAGCGCGGGCGCAGGCGAGCCGCCTGCTGAACGACTACGCTTCCCGGAGCCTGCAGATCAGCAAGCACACTGCGATTCAATACCTCCAGGTATATCAGCGATTCGTGAACAGTAACGAAGCCATTGAGTTTCTCAACCTGGGCGAGCTCACGATCTTGAAGCGGTCGGACATCTCGGAGGAAGAAGTCCAGCTACTGGTCAACGCCAAGAAGCGCCAGGAGTCCTTCTCTCGCGACGAGATCATCCCATTCATTGAAAGGTATCGAGCAGCGTCGGATGAGGTCAACACGTTGATGGCGGCCTTGGAGAGCGCGAAGGAACAACTCTCCAACGGCCTGGCGCAAAAAACCGAGCTCGAATTGGAGATCAAGTATCTGCGCGAGCGCGCGACTAGCGCCGACACCAAAGAGTCCGAGCACCGCGAAGCACTCGCCGCGGCGCAGGCTGCCCTTGACTCTCAAAGCCACACCGTCCAGTCACAACGCGTCTCTATCGATCGGCTGAAGCGTGAAAAGGAAACCGTCGAGAAGGCAATTGCCGACATGCGGGTTCGCGAGGTGGTACGCGAAGTCACCGTCGAGGTGGTGCCACCGGCATACAAGAGCGTAGCGGACGCGATCGACACCGCGAAACGTGAACTCGCCGAAACCGAAAGCGAGCTCAACCAGAAGAAGCAGCAGCTCAGCTCGATTGCAACGGAGCTTCTCGATCGAGAAACAACGGCTGCCGAACAGGGGCGCATGGAGATTCGACTAGCAGGACTCAAAGCCGACATCGACGAGGCCACTATGAAGGTTCGTTCGGCAACCAGCCTTGGCACCATCAGTCGAGCACACCAACCTCACATCGCATCCATTCGCGACAGCATGCGCGCTCTATTGGATGCGGTACAGACAGCATTCGGAGATTGATCTTGAAACCTGCCACACCTAACAACCCCCAACAAAGCGTGCCTGCGTGGGTCCTGGATCGGGTTTTCTCGGCCAACTTTCGTCTCTCGTCGTATCTGCTGAACGCGATGACGGTCAATACCGGGCTCGTGTCGGTATTTGAGGTAGACCAGTCGCAGCTCGCCCAGCTTCGAGACGACTTGTCCATGTCGGCACTCCTCTTCAACAGTCCGTTTCTGGCCTACTCTCCCACGCTGTCCACGCCAGAGGATTGGCGGTCCTTCATTGACGGCAGAACGCCAACCAAGACGCTTGTTGAACTGCACAAGAAGATGCCCGATCTATCGGTCGTCGACTCCATGCTGCTCGAGCAGGCAAACCGCTCGTACGTCGGTGCCATGTACGACGTGCTGAACATGTCCGCCCTCGCGGCTCCGCTGCTTGGCATTTCCAATGAGCTGGCGGCATACCTACGCTCGGTGCCGCAACATGAGATTGACCTCGCGATCTCGGAAAGGAAGGTGCCGCTGTTTCAGTGGCGTATCCAAAACCGACTCTTCTGGTACGAATCCGTTGCCGGAACGTTGACGCCCGAACTCGTCGCGCACTACCTGATGGATACGTCCCCAACTCGCGCGGATCGAATGCCCCATTCCGGCGTATGGGGTCACTTTCAACTCCCGAGGCTGGCCGTCGATGCGTATTGTGAAGCCTTCATCAAGCTCGGGTGCCGAGCCATGAGTGTGGCCACGTTATTCAACGTGACGCCCAAGCGCACCCGAGATCTCTACACCCTCCTTCACGGCACGTCATCGCCGTCCGGGAAGCAACCTGATTCCGCGATTTGGTACCTCGATTCTGGCTCTAGGCGAGTCCAGTCGACGTTCCAAGTATGGCTCTTCCGGTGCGCGTTGGCGTCCGATTTGAACATCCCCTCTGCGTTTCTGGCCGCAATGGACGTCAGTAATCGTATGTTCCGAGAAGACAGGCTTCCGACAGAGCGCGCGCTTCACCTGCTGCGTTCGTTCGCCACCAACAACGAGCTTGCAATAAAGACCTGCCGTAGTTGCGGAACGCCATACCTTGCCTCAAATGCCGCCGCCCGCATCGAGCTTAGCAACTCGTTCCAGTGCCCTTGCTGCACCGGCGTCCTCTCCTCACCAAATGCGCCGAACCGGAAGCGTCTTCGCGGTCGGCCACGGAAAGGTCTTTCCCACGGTCGTTAGAACGTGGCCCCTAACTGCTCAACGGCTTTTATTGGAGATCTAATGCTCAGCGCCATCGCCATGCTCATATTGATAATGGCCTGGTTCATCGCTGGCTTTTTCGGCACGTGGTTTGTCGTCGGAATTCTGGCACTAATGCCGTCCTCCAGCATTCCCACCCTGGCCGAGTTTCTGGCAGCGAACCCGACGTGCAAGACGCACGCCGGCATATCGTGCAAATTCTGTGGCTCGAAGAGTATTCGCTTGTGGCGCGACGAGTCGGGATATGCAATCCGCCAACAACACTACTGCAACCACTGCAACGCGCTGCTGTATCGAAGCGGTTGATCGACGTTCGCCCAACGAAAGGACGATGTGAGGGACGCAGGATCTCGACTCCTTCCAGCCGCCGGCGCGCTGCCCTGGGCAATGAACCGGGCAAGGCCGGCTGCCGCGGTGCACCAGCTACCCGCACGCCGCGCCAGCCCGCCCGCTCCATGCCACGCCAAAGCCGCGCCAACTCGCGTGCAACACGGACGCGCGTAGCAGCGAGGATAGATCGAACTCTGCAGGGCGACCAGCGATCGGTTGGCAGGCATGCGGCGCACACGACGCCATTGGCGCCAGCCGCGGCGGCCAGTCACAGACATGCCTACTCGCCCCTCCACGCGCGCGAACTGGTCGACAGCGTACGCCAGCATCTCGCGGGTGCTCTCGCAGCGCCACCGCGCTGGCCACCGACATGAGAAGTGACGCACCGCGTCACGCCGATTTGGATGAAGCCCCCCGCACCAGAAAATTGGTGCCCTCGGGGAGGGAACAAAAGGGTACCGGCTAGCCTACCACGACCCGCCGCTCGCCGAT
>NZ_AQPL01000600.1:0-6024 GCF_000395345.1 Cupriavidus sp. WS
ACGTTGACCTCAATCCTTTAAAGCTTTTAAAGCTGAATTCGAATCAAGAACCTTCAACCAAAACCTACTCCCCCTCATACCAAGGCGGCACCAACGAATACATAGCCGCCGCACACGGCACCCCATGCAACACCAGCCGGTTCCGCGCAATGCACTCGAAACGCGCGCCGATCTTCTCCGCCACCGCGCGGCTGACCGCGTTGTTCTCCGCGGCCACCACCTCGAGCCGCGTCAACCCCAGCCAGTGAAATCCATAACACGCCATCATGTCGGCCGCGCGCGCGCCGATGCCCTGGCGCTGGCGGCTTTGCCGGATCCAGTAGCCGAGGTTGCCGAAGTTGTAGTCGCGGTTGATCTGGTTGATGGAGACGCCGCCGTACAGCTCGCGGCCGTCCGGCGCGAACACGCCGATGTCGTAGGCTTCGCCGCTGCTCATGCTTTCCGCGCACATGTCGAACCAGCTTTCGGCGTCGCGCACGTTGTAGCCGGCGTGGCACCAGGGCATCCACTTGCCCACGGTGTCGAGCGATTCGTGCACGGCCGCGACGAACTGCGGCACGTCCGTGTAGCGGAACGGGCGCAGCAGGAAACCCTGGCCGTGGAGCGCTTGCATGATGGGGCCTCGTGTCCTCAAAGTGTTCTGGTCCTCGGTTTCTCGCGGCGGGTTCCGCTTCGCCTGCGCTTGCCGCGCCTCGTGCTTCGCCGCACTCAGCGCAGCGCCCTGCCGCCGCGCGCCATCGCCCCGGCGATCAGCAGGCGGGCCTGCACGCGCGCGTGCAGCAGGGCCATGTCGGCATGGCGCAGGCGCGGGTCGCGACTGAGGATGGCCATTGCCTTGCCGGCCTGCCGCGCGCCGGCGGCGCCCGCCTCGGCCGCGGCGCGGTCGATGGCGGCGTCGAGCTCGCACTCGGACAGCGGCGCGGCGATGCGCGCGGCCAGATGCAGCGCGGTGTCGTCGAAACCGGCGCCGTCGTCGAAATGGATGCGGCCTTCGATCTCCACGTCGAGGCCCTGCGGGTCGAGCTCGCCGAAGCGCAGCGCGCCGACGTCCACGGCGTGGTGCCGGCCGTCGAGATAGAGCGAGCCGTCGATATAACCCGGCTCCGGGTTGAGCGGGAAGCGCAGGCGCCGGCCGGCGAGCCGCGCCAGGCTGAGGCTGGGCAGGCTCACGCCGTCGAGGCGGAGCGCCGTGCGCACCTGCGCGCCGCCGAGCGGGAACGGCGCGAGCTCGACCAGCAGGTCGGCGCCGTGCGCGCGGATGGACGAGGGGGTGAGATGGGCAACCAGGGGCTGGAGCAATGCGACGGGAAAGACAGGCATCGGCGGCTTCCTCGCGGACGGTTCGGGGGGCGCAACGTGCCTACATGCTACGGCGTCCGGCGGGCGCGATCAAACGGAAAACGAGGGGAACCGCCGCCGGCCGCCCACGCTCCGTCGCCCGCCCCCGGTTGTCCGTCCTTAATCCCGGTTATGGACTTCGTCGCCTTCCACCGCCACCGCGCCGGCCTTCGCCAGCGACGCCAGCATGCGCGCGAGCATGGCGCCGAAATCCTCGCCGGCCAGGAAGCGCGCATGGATGCGCCGCATCAGCGGGGTCTGCCCGACCCACGCCAGCAGCGCCGCGTGGGACATGCGCTGCTGCTCGAGCAGCTTGAACTTGAGCAGCACCTTGACCGCGTGCGCGGCGTTGCGCGCGGGATCGGCACTCAGGTAGGCCAGCCGGCCGCCGGCCACCTCGAGCGCCGCGTCAACGTCGGTGAAGGGCCGGCCGTGGCCGGGAATCACCACGCGCGCGCCGAGCGTGGCGATGCGCGCCAGCACCGCGGCCTGCTCGGCGAAGCCGCTTTCGCCGTCGAGTTCGGGGAAGATCACGCCGAAGCCGTTCTCCCACAGCGCGTCGCCCGAGATCAGGATGCGCTCGTGCGGCGCGAACAGCATCACCGCGTGCGGGTCGTGCCCGGGCGCGGCCACCACCTGCCAGTCGATGCCGCCCAGGCGCAGCGCGTCGCCGTCCTGCACCACGCCGTCGAAGGCGAAGCGGTCGCACTGCTGGCCGGTGGCGCGGTAGCTGAGCAGGTCGTCGTCCCAGCTCCGCACGGCCGCGGCCTCGGCCGCCGGGATCAGCGTGCGCGGCTGCCAGCGCCGCTGCAGGATGGCGTTGCCGCCGCAATGGTCGGAGTGCAGGTGGGTGTTCACCAGCCGCCGCAGCGGTTTTCCGCCCAGGCCGGCCTCGGCCAGCGCCAGCGTCTGCGGCGCGTGCGTGACATAACCGGAATCGACCAGCGCGGTGTCGTCGCCGTCGACGAACAGGATGTTGTTGGCCGACAGCCAGCCGCGCTCGAACACGCGCATGGTGGAGGGCAGGACCGGCGGGGTAAAGGCATCGGGCATCGGCGTTTGTCTCTGTGTTTTTCTGGTTTTTCCGGTTTTCTGATTCTGGCCCGCGCCGACTAGGGGCCGGCCGGCTTCGGCGCATCCGCGCGGCCTTCGCCGGGCGGCAGCGCGCCGGCCGCGCGGAAGGCGCCGGAGGCGAAGAACGGGTCCCGCCGCAGGCGCGCGGCCAGCATGTCGAGCGCGTCGAGGCCCCAGAACAGCTGGCCGGCGGGGTCGCCCGGCAGCACCGCGGTCGGCACGCCGAACACGCCGCGCGCCACGGCCTCGTCGCCGTGCTCGCGCAGGCGCGCCTTCACCGGCTCCCGCGCCAGCGCGGCGGCGGGTACGCCCAGCGCGCCGCACAGCGCCGCGAATTCGGCCTGCCGCTGCGGCACGTGGCCGTGCCGCCAGACGAAATGCAGCAGCGGCGCCAGCGTCTCGCGCGAGAGCCGGCCCTCCAGTTCCAGCGCCACGGCCAGCCGCAACAGCGGCAGCGGATTGAACGGGTGCGCCGCCGGCATGGCCAGCGGCACCTCGTCGCGGTGCGCGATCCAGGCGACGTGCTCGAAGGTGAAGCGGCGCTTGGGCGGGATCTCCGCCGGGCCGACGTTGCCCCAGTGCCGCAGCAGGCCGGCGAACAGCACCGGCACGTAGCGCACGCGCGTGGCGGCCGGCAGGACCTGCGGCAGCCGCTCGAAGGCGAGGTAGGAGAACGGCGAGATCGGGTCGAAGTACCAGTCGACGGCGGCGGGAGCGACAGCGGGATCGGTGGCGAAATCGGCGGCGGTCATGGCAGCCTCACTCCGTGCCGGGCCGCGCGGCCTGCGCGGCCAGTTGCGCGGCGCGCGCCGGCAGCAGCGCCCAGATGGCGCGCCGCGCGGCGTCGTCGCTGCCGGACCACGCGGCGATTTCCTCGATGGTGCGCAGGCAGCCCTCGCAATAGCCGCTGGCCGCGTCCATGCGGCACACGTTGCGGCATGGCGACGGCACCGGCAGCGCATGCTGCGCGGCCTGCGCGCCGCGCGTCAGGTCCGCGGCCAGGCGGGACAGCCGCGACACGGCCTCAGTCCCCGGCCCGCTGCGCCACGTCGGCCACCGGGGCGCCGGTCATGCGCTGCAGCTCGTGCGGGGTGAGGTTGAACACCGCGTGCGGATGGCCGGCGGCGGCCCACAGGCTGTCGTAGCGGAACAGGTCGCTGTCGAGCAGCATCACCGGCGCCACCGCATGGCCGATCGGGCAGACCCCGCCGATCGCGTAGCCGGTCTTCTCGCGCACGAATTTCGCGTCGGCCTTGCCGAGCGGCCCGACCACCGCCGCCACCTTGGCTTCGTCGACGCGGTTGCTGCCGCTGGCGATCACCAGCACCGGCGCGTCGTCCGCCACGCGGCGGAAGATGATGGACTTGGCGATCTCGGCCACCGAGCAGCCCAGGCCCGCCGCGGCCTCGGCCGAGGTCTTGCCGGTCGCCGGCAGCATCACCACCGGCTTGGCATGGCCCAGGCCGGCCAGCAGCCCGGCCACGCGCTGCGCGGCCTCGGGCAGGGGCGCCGCGGCCTCGTCGTCGTTCACGGATCGGTCGTTCATGTCTGCTTTCCGGTGCGGGTTCACACGCAGGCCGGCGCCGCCTCGGCGGCGCTCGCCCACTTGGTCAGCAGCGCGCGGCCCACGCGCGAGCTGTTGGCGCGGCCGATGGCCTGCGAGATGAAGTCGCCGGCGCGCACCACCTGATCCAGGTCCACGCCGGTGTGCAGGCCCATGCCGTGCAGCATGTACAGCACGTCCTCGGTGGCGACGTTGCCGGTCGCGCCCTTGGCATACGGGCAGCCGCCCAGGCCCGCGACGGAGGCGTGGAAGATCGAGATGCCCACTTCCAGGCTGGCCAGGATGTTGGACAGCGCCTGGCCGTAGGTATCGTGGAAATGGCCGGAGAGGCGGTCCATCGGAAATTCCGCCGCGGCCGCGCGCATCACTTCCTGCACGCGCACGGGCGTGCCCACGCCGATGGTGTCGGCAATGTCGATCTCGTCGCAGCCGAGGTCGCGCATGCGGCGCACCACGTCCACCACGGCGCGCACCGGCACCTCGCCCTGGTAGGGACAGCCCAGCGCGCACGAGAGGCTCGCGCGCAGGCGCAGGCCCTTTTCCTTGGCCGCCGCGGCCACCGGCTCGAAGCGCGCGATGGATTCGGCGATCGAGCAGTTGATGTTCTTCTGCGAGAACGCCTCGCTGGCCGCGCCGAAGATCACCACCTCGTCGGCGCCGGCGGCCACCGCGCCCTCGAAGCCCTTCATGTTGGGCGTGAGCACCGAGTACAGCGTGCCCGGGCGGCGCTGGATGCGCGCCATCACCTCGGCGCCGTCGGCCATCTGCGGCACCCACTTGGGCGAGACGAACGAGGCCGACTCGATGTTGACGAAACCGGCGTCGCTCAGGCGGTTGACCAGCTCGACCTTGACCTCGGTCGGCACCAGCGCCTTTTCGTTCTGCAGCCCGTCGCGCGGGCCGACCTCGACGATCTTCACATAGTTGGGCAGTGTCATGGCGTCTCCTCCGTGTCCTGCCGCCGCGGCGCGCACGCCGCGGCGGCTGTGTCTGCTTGCTGTGTCTGCGTTCAGTAACCGCGCTGCAGGTCGACCACGCCGGCAATCGGCTGGCCCGCCCCGAGCGCGCGGATCTTGCCGGCGATCTGGGCGATGCTGTCCTCGCGCAGCGTCAGCGCGGCGATGTGCGGCGTGATGGTGATGCGCGGCTCGCCCCAGAACGGATGCTCGGCCGGCAGCGGCTCGGTGCGGAACACGTCCAGCGTGGCGCCGGCAATCTGGCCGGACTGCACCGCCGCCAGCAGGTCTTCCTCGACCAGATGCTGCCCGCGCGCCACGTTGACGAGATAAGCGCCCTTGGCCAGCTTGCCGAACAGGGCCGCGTCGAGCATGTTCTCGGTCTGCGGCGTCAGCGGCAGCACGTTGACCAGCACGTGCAGCCCGTCGAGGAACGCGGCCTGTCCGGCCTCGCCGGCAAACCCCTGCACACCCTCGATCTCGCGCGGCGTGCGGCTCCAGCCGCGCACCGGAAACCCGAAACCCGCCAGCGCCCGCGCGATCTGCGCGCCGAGCGTGCCCACGCCCATCACGCCCACGCTGAAACCCGCGCGGCGATGCGGCTTGAGGAAGCGCCAGTTGCCGGCCTGCTGCGCCAGCGCGTATTCGTCCAGGCGGCGGAAATAGCGCAGTACCGCGTGCGTCACGTACTCGATCATCTGCGCGGCCATGCCGGCATCGTCCAGGCGCACGATGGGCACGCCGTCTGGCAGCGCGCGCGGATCGTCGTCACGCAGGCGCAGGATGCCGTCCACGCCGGCGCCGAGGTTGAACACCGCCTTGAGGTCGGTGCGCCCGCGCAGCATCTCCAGCGGCGGGCGCCACACCACGGCGTAGTCAGCGCGTTCGGATTTGCTGTCTTCCCAGGTCAGGCATTGTGCCTCCGGCAGGGCTTCGGAGAAGCCGTCGATCCAGGGTTGGTAGCGGCCGTCGGGCACGTACAACTGCAGCTTCATTTCTTCTCCACAGGGGGTTCTTATCGTGATTTGGTCTATTTTCGCAGAGATGGGGTGGGAGTGGGGGGCTTCTGGGGGCCTGGCGGCGGCGGGGGGG
>NZ_AQPL01000601.1:0-2610 GCF_000395345.1 Cupriavidus sp. WS
CACCGAGAACTTGCCTCATGGTAGCGATCAACGTACGGCCAAACCAGCCGGAAATCAAGCCCTCGACTCGGCCGTCACACAAAGTGCGGGAGACCCGTAAAACTGTTCCCTCCGGGGCTTTTTCAAAAACGTTGTAAATCACAGGGTTAGCGCTTTCTGCGTTAGCCACCGTACTAAGATTACATCTCTTTTGCGAGAAGTAATCTTGATACTATCCGCCGGCTGGAAGTAATGTTGGAACTATCGCTGGTCCGTCGCTTAGTACCAGTTTTACTTCAGTGGCTGATGTCATGCCGGATGCCTTACGTCAGTACAGTCGCCCACTTGCCTTCGCCCGCAATGGATGGCGGCGTCGCATTGAGCTGTACAGCCCAAAGCTTGGGCGTCGGATGAGCCTCGGCAGCTATGAGGCTTACCGAACATGGCTGATGGTCGAAGCCAACCCTGCGATAGAGACTTTTACCGAGCGCCCGGCTCGCGTGGCGGGACCGGGGAGTGCCATGATTGACTTCTGGGTTCGCCTGCGAGATGCGCCTGCAGGGGAGTTCTGGTTGATTGAGCATCGCGATGCCAAGGAAGGCTACGATCGGGCAGATGAAGAGGAGTCTGGCTCCGATAGTCTTTTGCATGGTCTGCCTGTTCGCGTCATTCATCAATCCGAACTACAGGCCTGGAGGGTGCCGATTGCCAATTGGTCGCGCATTGTTCCCTACCTCGTCAGCTACCGGCGGTTCCGTACCCCTGTGCTCGAGCAGGCCATTGTGGTCTACCTGAATGAGCCGAGGGCGTTGGAGGCGATCGTTGAGCGCTTCTCCGAATATGATTGCGCGAGTGTGGAGGCCTCACTCTTTGCCTTGTTGGCATCCGGCCGCGTCGTTAGTCCCGACATAGCTGTAGCACCACTGAGCGGAGCGACTTACTTTCAGCGAGCATAGGAGGTGTCCAGATGGCCGGCTCGTCTCGCCGAATCGATCCGAACACAATTTGCCTGTCGGATTGGCCCCAACTTGACCAGCGTGTCCTCACGAGCGAAGCGCGGACCACGTTTGGACAGCGCCGCGATGCGATTGAGGCTTATGCCTGCGTTAGCTCTCTTGCGCAGGTCTACGAGACCTGGGGTATCCACCGTTCAACCTTAAGGCGTCTGATCCGTCGAGCAATGAGCGCGCACCCGGATGGCCGCCCATGGGGATATCGCGCGTTGGTGCCGAATGTCCACGTGCAGCCCTATGAACGAAGCAAAGCGCCTCGTGCGATCGCGCACGGCAAAGCGGGAAATGCAGGGGCCTTCGGACAGTTGCTGCAGCGTCACCGTAATCTGGCCGAGCAGTTGCGCAAAGAGATCGAAACGAGAAGAGTCCATTTGCAGCCCGGGGAGAAAGGCCGTCTGGTTGGCCTCAAGGCGGTGGCGCATCGCTTTGAGCAGTCCTGTCGTGAATTGGGACTAGGCGCTGGCGATTATCCACTAAACCAAAAGTGGAAGGGCTTTCGTTCATTGGCCAGCACACTCAGGGGGTGGCTACAGGATGATTTCGACTTAGCTGCGCGCGCCGCCGGCCAAAGGATCAAGCCCGCTTCAGCGCTGCGGCAGCTTCCTGAACGCGGATCCGCTGATGCGTTTGATACGGTCGAGTTCGATGCCCACAAGATGGATGTGCGCCTGAAGGTAATCGACAACGATCCACTGGGCGGCGAACAGAGCTATGAGATCGAGCGCGTCTGGCTGTTGGCCATCATCGACGTTGCCACCCGCTGTGTCTTGGGCTACACCATTTCGTTGCAGCGCGAATGTAGCCGCTTTGACGCCATCGAAACCTTCAAGCGCGCTGTGACACCAGCCAAAATCCCGGAACTCACGCTGCCGGGACTACGCCTGTTGCCTACCGGCGGGTTCGTCTCGCAGGAACTGGAACAGACTCGCTATGCCTGCTGGCGGCAGATCCGGCTCGACAATGCGCGCTCGCATTTGGCGGCCACCAGCCTCGACGTCGTGTGCGAGGCGTTGGGCTGCACGGCCGATTTCGGTCCGGCATATCAGCCCGATGACCGACCGTTCATCGAGCGCTTCTTTGGCACGATCGCCGCAACGCTATCGCGACGGCTGCCGGGGGCGATACCAGGAAAGGACGCGGCGCAGGTCGTGCTGAAACGTCTGCGCGATCCAACCGATTCACTGCGGCTTCTCATCACCTCCCAAGAGCTGGAGGAGTTGTTGCACCTGACGGTGTGGAACTACCACGGCACACCCCATGCTGGCTTGGGTGGCTTCACCCCACTGGAGATGATGCGTCGGCATGTGCTTGGCATTGGTCGAGAGGCGATCCGATTGCGTCTGATCCCCAAGCTGCTACGGGAGCATCCGGAACTGCTGCATGACCCGGTACTGTGCCGCGTCCATGGAAACCTCGGCCGCGGTGAGCGACCATACATTACCTTCTATCACGTGCGCTACACGAGTGAGCGGCTTGCCAGAAGCAGTGGCTTGATCGGCAAGCGTCTGCGCATTCACTATGATCCTTCGGACTTGAGAAGGCTCTGGGCCTGTACCGAAGACGGACACATGTTGGACGCCTTGTTCGCTAGCGGCAGGGGGGGCGACGAGCCGCATTC
>NZ_AQPL01000602.1:0-3264 GCF_000395345.1 Cupriavidus sp. WS
AGGTGGCGCGACGAGCCGCATTCGTTGCGGGTGCGCCAGCAGATCTTCAAGGCCAAGCGTGAACGCGAACTAGACTTCGGCCCCGGCGACAACCCGATCGAGGTTTTCCTTGCCCTCAGACGCAAGCAGGCCGCAAAGCGTCGAAGAGCGGCTAGCGACATCGCGCAAGTGCAACGCGAGCGCCAGACAGCCACGCCCCCTCCGTCTGGATCGGCAAGTGAAACAGTGACACCGAAACAGCCGCCTTCGCCACTGGCCAAGGGACCAGTTATAGGCAAGCCGTTGCGCATTGCCCGGGGGTACTCCCGGTAATCATTGGCGCGCGCTAAAACGGGCGCTGGCCGGGCCCGGACTATTGCCGGTCGTGAAGGGCGAAGAGGAACTGATCTCGCCGGCAAGGAGCAGGCATGAACGAGAAGACCACCACGGCCCAGAAAGGTGCACCGCGTGCACGTGTCAGGGCGACCCGAGTCCGCCCAGCCAGCCGCACGCCTAATGCAACGGCGGTGAATCCGGCAGACCTGACGGTGCACAATCATCCGCTTGCTCGCCGTCACTATCGCGTTGCGACGGCAGCTATCGAAAGCTTCGTCGACCTCGTCGAACGTTGCGTGCGCGTGTTGATCCCCGGAGCGTTGATCTACGCCCGTCCTCGCATGGGCAAGACTCACGCAATTGACTATCTGGCATTACACCTTGGTAGGAACCGGGGTGAAATTCTCGTGCTGAGGATGTCTTGCGAATATCATCGAAGCGACTACGAGGGGGCGTTCTTCAGTGCATTGCTGAGCGCCGCTGGTGTCAGGGACCCACAGCCCAGGACCATTGCGGACAAGCGCTTCGCTTTGATGCGTCGGCTGAACGAGCAGCTACAAATGCGCTCGGGCCATATTGTGGTGCTCTTTTGTGACGAAGCCCAACGGCTGTCCAAGCATGCGCTGGAATGGCTGCGCGACGTCCATGATCAGCTCGCTCACCATGGCGTGCGCCTGATCACCTTTCTGGTAGGGCAGCCGCAACTGATGGAGCAGAAGGCACAATATCAGCTCTCCGGTGACGAGCAAATCGTCGCTCGTTTCATGATCGAGCAAATGCACTTCAGAGGCATTACAGGCGCCGTTGAAGCAGCAACCTGCCTGGCTAGCTACGACATGACTTGCTATCCAGAGGACACCGGGAGCTCATTCACGGCCTTCTTCTATCCCGACGCGTACGCTGCCGGCTTAAGACTGGAGCAATCGGCCGCGGCGCTGTGGAATGGCTTCGTGAACGCCCACACTGTCGCGCAACTGGCTGGGCCTGTCGAACTGCACATGGACTATTTCACCCGTGCTGTCGAGTCAGTGCTACTGAATGGGCCCCAGTGGGATAGTGCAGGATTGGTACTAGATTCGGCGCATTGGGAGCGAGCGGTGCGGGAGTCTGGATACGTCGCCGCTCAACAGACCGTACAACCGGAGGTATAGACAATGGTCATGCCGATCCTTGTGCCGGAGCTGAGTGCGCCGACCTTAACGAACGTACGAATGCCACGCCCGGCCACCGCATCCGCCAAGCAGGAGTTGCCGCTCAGTAAACTACGTCGGGTGCGAAAGCACGCGAACTCAGACCGGGCGGTGAAAACTGCAACGGCGCGCGAACGGGCGATGGTGAGGGTCTTACGTAAGCTTGGGACGGGTCCTCTTTCGCGTAAGCAAGCTGAGATGGCGGGCGCATTGCTTGGGATCCATTGGTCTACAGTTTATCGGTTGCGCCGGCGCTTCCTCGCGAATCCTTTGGCAAGCGCGTTGATACCGCATAACCGAGGCCCCAAGATGGGAAGTCAGCGTCTAGCGGCGAAGGTCGAGAAGATCGTCAGTGAGGTGATTACCGATTGGCTGCCGCGACAGCCTCGTTTCGCTCATCCGCTCTTCGAGCTTGTCGTCGAAATGCGGAAGCGATGCGTAGGGGCCAGTGTCAATCCGCCAAGCCGATCTACCATTTCACGACGCTGGGCCGCCCATCGGCTGGCGGAGGCCGCCCGGTTACGTCGCCACGTAATTGACAGTACGACCGGAGGTATTGACTGTGGTCTTGCCGATCCTTGTGTTGGAACTGTCTGAGCCCAATCCCGAGAACGTTCCAATACCGCGCGGACGCGAGGCGGTTTTTCAGCTACAGCCAACGAGTAAGCGTGAAAAACTCATTCGTGACTGGCGCCAGATTCTGGGCCGCCGAGCGCTTATCGCCGACATCGGACGCTATCAGACCCGAGCCTCAAGCGGGTGGACCTCCGAGGCGATGGCCGGCTGCGACTCGAGTGCGTTGCTGCACGACAGCGAGCATTTGACGAGATTATTGCTGCGCCGGGCCTGGGCAAAGGTGCCGCGTCGCCAACGGATGATGATCCGTCGCGCCGTTCGACGTTTCGATCCTAACAAGCCCAACATCAAGGTGGCAGCCGCCCAGGTCAACGCGGTGGCGTGGCTGCTCGCCGCGATGCACTGGAACGGCTGTCGGCATCCCAACGCTCTTTGGTGCAAACCTCTGCATCCGCTTACCGGAGTGGTGCGTTGGCTCAGCGGCTTCGACGTTGTTGAACAGCATGAGCACTCGCGTGAGATCCTCACGAAGCTGGCGGAAAGGGTATGGTGCGTCGAACGGCAAAGCCGCCAGATCGTTGTTGCGATGAAGGCTGACCGGAAAGTTGTCGCGTTGCTGCCTGAATTGCTGCAGTGAAGGCCTTTCCAACAGCCCAGTCACCACATTCTTTAAACGGAGCAGTATTACTTCATAAGCGGAACACGATTACGGGTCTCCCGCACTTTGTGTGACGACCGAGTCGAGGGCTTGATTTCCAGCCGGTTTGGCCGTACGTTGACCGTTACCATGAGGCAAGTTCTCGGTGGGATCGATCGTATTCTCGCCCGTGTAGGCAAGCGCTTCGTCTCCAGCGAAGTGCAAGGGGAGACCATTACTGTCGAAGCCTGCAGTATGGTTCGCGCGGCACGTTGTCCTGGCTGCCATCGTTGGAGTCACCGACTCCACGGACGCTATGTGCGCAGGCTGGAAGAACGTCCGATGCTCGAGCAGCGGGTCATTCTCGCTATTGAGGTGCGTCGCTTCAAGTGTACGAACGCCAATTGCCCCCGTCGTACGTTTGCCGAGAACATCCACGCCTTGGCGGGCCGGTATCAACGTCGTACGCGATCGCAGGCTCGCGCTTTGCGCGCGCTGGGCCACGCCCTCGGTGGTGAGGCAGCAGCCCGGCTTGCCGACGCCTTG
>NZ_AQPL01000603.1:0-1491 GCF_000395345.1 Cupriavidus sp. WS
CGAAACCAGTGCCGGTGCTACGCTGTGACCGCCGGCACCGGTAACGGCAGATGCCCGAACCAGCAGTGCGCTCGCCATCATAGGTCTGACCCCGAAACCCATACCGCCAGCCAGATCGTGGCCAGCCGAACAGGTAACGGCAGCAGGCCAGCAGAACCACGAACCCCACCACGAAACCAGCAACACCAGAAACCCCAACGTTTCTGCCCCTGCCGGCCAGGCAGCCCGCTTTCTTTGCCTACTTTCTTTTCGGGGAAAAGAAAGTAGGTCGCTCCGGGGGAGCGAAAGCCTTTGACTTTAAGCCTTTGAATTTAAGCTTTTGACTTCGACGTTAAAGCCTTTGACTTAAAGCCCCCCAAAAAATCAAACCCCACCCGGATCCCTCTCAATCTCCTCCAGAGTAGCATCCAACCACTCCACCAACCGCGCCTCCAGCGCCTGCGTCAACTCCGCCGCCAGCTGCGCAGTCAACGGCGCCAGACGCGATTGCAGCGTGGCCTCGGTATGAGCCTCCACCACCTGCGGCCACTCGGTGCGAAACCGCATCATCACGCGCGTGAGCAGTTCGCTGCGAACCGCCCGCAGTTCTTCGTCGCTGGGCGGCGGCACGGGATGGACGGCGGCGTGCGAGGCGGAATAGGCGCCGTCCTGCGTGGACGGGTTCGGCTGCGCCAGCGCCGGCACCTCGGGCACGGGCGTGGCCGCTTCGCGCGGCACGACCACGTGGGTCGGGGAGCCGGGCCAGGCCGGCTCGAGGGGAACGTGGGCGACGTGAGGCTGGGCCGGGCCACCGGCCGCGGGCACCGCGGCGCTGGCGGCCTGCTCCGCGCCCTGTCTGGCGGCATCGGCGGGCAGGTCGATGACTTCGGTCAGCAGCGGAATGCTGTCGTTGGGCCCGATGCGCGGAATCACGCGCGAGGTGGTGCGTTCGGTCATGCGTCGCCTCCCTTGCCCTGGGCTGCCTGCGCGATGTCGTGGTGCGCCAGCGGATAACCGCGCTCGCGGTAGAGGCGGAAGCGCTCGCGCCCGGCGTCGCGGTCGGCGGCGTCGCTGCCGACCACTTCGATCATGCGCTCGAAGCTGGCGAACTGCGCGGGCGGCTGCGTGTCCAGGTTGATCAGCAACTGGTGATGCGGGGCCTGCTCCAGCGTGGCGGCCAGCACGATCGGCGTGACCGCGGCGTGCGGGCTGTCGATGCCGCAGTGGGGCAGGAAATCGAGCGGGGAAAACGTCCACAGCCGCGCATCGAGCTGCGCCAGCTGCTCCGGCGCGCCGTGCACCACCAGCTTCTGGCCGGCGCCGTAGGCCTTGCGGATCAGGCGGCAGGCGTAGCCGAGCTTGTCGGGCACGTTGCTGTGGAAATCGATGCGCGTCATGGTCAAGGACGATCCTCTGCACAAGCCGGCGCCCTCGGGCGCCGGCCCGCGCCTGGCTTCAGCCGGCGCGGTCCATCAGGAACTGCGCCAGCAGCGGCACCGGGCGGCCGGTGGC
>NZ_AQPL01000604.1:0-4404 GCF_000395345.1 Cupriavidus sp. WS
GGTCCATCAGGAACTGCGCCAGCAGCGGCACCGGGCGGCCGGTGGCGCCCTTGGCCGCGCCGCTCTTCCAGGCCGTGCCGGCGATGTCCAGGTGGGCCCAGTCGTACTTCTCGGTGTAGCGCGCCAGGAAGCAGGCCGCGGTCACGCTGCCGGCCGGGCGGCCGCCGATGTTGGCCATGTCGGCGAAGTTGGACTTGAGCTGGTCCTGGTAGTCGTCGTCCAGCGGCATGCGCCAGGCGCTGTCCATCGCCTTGCGCCCGGCCTGCAGCAACTGGTCGGCGAGGCCGTCGTTGCGCGCGTACAGGCCGCTGTTCACGTGGCCCAGCGCGATGATGCAGGCGCCGGTCAGCGTGGCCACGTCGATCACCGCGGCGGGCTTGAAACGCTCCACGTAGGTCAGCGCGTCGCACAGCACCAGGCGGCCTTCGGCGTCGGTGTTGAGGATCTCGATGGTCTGGCCGGACATGCTGGTGACGACGTCGCCGGGCTTGGTGGCGGTGCCGCTGGGCATGTTCTCGCAGGTGGGCACCACCGCGATCACGTTGAGCTTGAGGCCCATCTCGGCCACCGCCTGCAGCGTGCCCAGCACCGAGGCCGCGCCGCACATGTCGTACTTCATCTCGTCCATGCCCTCGCCCGGCTTGAGCGAGATGCCGCCGGTGTCGAAGGTGATGCCCTTGCCCACCAGCACCACCGGGGCCTGCTTGGCGGATGCGCCGTCATAGCGCAGCACGATGAACTGCGGCGGCTCGACCGCGCCCTTGGTCACGGCCAGGAACGCGCCCATCTTGAGCGCCTCGATCTGCTTGCGGCCCAGCACTTCCACCTTGAGCTTGTGGCGCTTGGCGATGGCGCGCGCGGTGTCGGCCAGGTAGGTCGGCGTGCAGATGTTGGAAGGCAGGTTGCCGAGGTCCTTGGTCAGTTCCATGCCGCCGGCGATGGCCACGCCGCGCAGCACGGCCTGGGCCGCGGCCTTGGCGTCGGCCGCGTCCACGGTCAGCACCACCTTGCGCAGGCCGCTCTTGTCCTTGGCGTTGGCGCCGTTGCCGGCGCGCTTGAGGCCGGGATGGCGCTCGAGCAGGCGGTAGCCCGCCTCGCGGATCAGCGTGACGGTGGTGATCAGGCGCCACGACAGGTCGGCGGCGTTGCCGGCCTGCTGGGAAGCCTGCTGCTGCGCCAGGCACCACAGCACGCTGGCCGCGCGCGTGCCGGACAAGGCACGCAAGGCGGTGCGCACGGCTTCGGCGAACGCCTTCTCGTTGAACTCGCCCTCCTTGCCCAGGCCCACCAGCAGCACGCGCGCCGCGCCCACGCCGGCGACCTCGTGCAGCATCAGCTGGGTGCCGCGCTTGCCCTCGAAATCGCCGAGCTTGACGAGCCGCGCCACCAGGCCCTTGGTCGCGACGTCCAGCGCCTTGGCCACGCCGGCCAGGCTCTGGCCTTCAAACAGGCCGACCACCAGGCAGTCGGTCTTGGTCGCCAGGAAACCATTTTGGCCAGCTTTGCTCCAATCCAGGGCTTTTGTGCTAAATTCCATCGCGCTTCCTTCCAGGGGCTCGTCCAAAGAAAGCCCCTATTATCCGCGATTTGCTGCCGCCGGTCCGCTATCCTGACTAGCAAGCCAACCGGCGCACCATCGCCCGCGCCGGCCGGCAGTCCGGAACCGACAACGCATGATCTTTCAACAAGCCCTGCGTCGCGAGCTCGCCTACACCGCCGGCGCGGTGTTCCTGGTCATGCTGACCTTCATGCTGACCTCGCTCGTGATCCGCATCCTTGGCATGGCCGCCAACGGGCAGGCCAGCCCGAACGACGTCCTGATGCTGATCGGCCTGGCCACCATCGGCTACCTGTCCATCCTGCTGTCGGCCACGCTGTTCATCTCCACCCTGATCGTGCTCACGCGCTGGTACAAGGATTCGGAGATGGTGGTGTGGTTCTCGGCCGGCATCTCGCTGCGCGACCTGGTCAAACCGGTGCTGCAGTTCGCCGCGCCGTTCATCGTCATGTCGCTGCTGCTGGGTATGTTCGCGTGGCCGTGGGCCAACCAGCAGAGCGCGCTGTTCCGCGACCGCTTCGAGCAGCGCGGCGTGCTGTCGATGATCGCCGCGGGGCGCTTCATCGAGCCGGCCAAAGCCAACTACGTGCTGTTCATCGAAAGCATCGACGCCGACATGACCCACGCGCGCAACGTCTTCGTGGCCAGCGCGGAAGCGGGCAAGATCGGCGTGTCGCTGGCCCACCAGGGCCAGTTCCGCACCATGCCCAACGGCGACCGCCTGGTGGTGATGGAGAACGGCCGCCGCTACACCGGCCTGCCCGGCAAGCTGGACTACCGCATCGTCGAGTTCGACCAGTACGCGGTGAAGGTGGACAACAAACCCCCCGCGAGCGAGGCCGACCTGCCCACCAAGAGCCGTGACACCATCGACCTGCTGCGCAACCGCAGCAACGAGAACCTGGGCGAGCTGCTGTGGCGCCTGTCGCTGCCGCTGCTGGCCTTCAACTTCGTGCTGATCGCCATTCCGCTGGCCTACGTCAACCCGCGCCTGGGCCGCTATACGCCGCTGGTGTTCGCGGTGCTGATCTACCTGACCTACAGCAACCTGATCAATCTCTCGCAGGCCTGGGTGCGCTCGGGCTCGATCCCGTTCGCGCTGGCCTGGTGGCCGTTCCACCTGATCGCGCTGCTGGGCGCGGTGATGCTGTTCCGCTACCGCCAGAACATCAGCCTGGGCGGCTGGCGCGCCGTGCTCGGCCTGCCGCGCAAGGCGCCGAAGGGAGGCCGGGCATGAGGTTCCTGCGCGTCTACGAGCGCTACTTCGGCCGCCTGATCTATGGCGTCTTCGCCTTCATCCTGTTCGCCGTGCTGGCGCTGTTCGTGTTCTTCGACATGCTCAGCGAGCTGGAGAGCGTGGCCGGCAGCTACACCTCGCTGGTGGCGTTCTTCCACGTCATCCTGCAGGCACCCACGCGCATCTACGAGGTGCTGCCGATCGCGGTGCTGATCAGCGCGATCTACGTGTTCTCGCAACTGGCCAGCCAGTCCGAGTACACCATCTTCCGCGTGGCCGGCCTCAACACCCGGCAGGCGCTGTTCTCGCTGTTCAAGCTGGCGATCCCGCTGGCCATCGCCACCTTCATCTTCGGCGAGTTCATCGGCCCGCAGGCCGAGCAGTACGCGCAGAAGGTCAAGCTGGAGGCGCTCGGCGCCACGGTGTCGGCCGGCTTCCGCTCGGGCGTGTGGGTCAAGGACCGCGACCGCGACGCCGCCCGCGGCCACGAGGTCACGCGCTTCGTCAACGTGGTCGGCCTGCGCCCCGACCAGAGCATCACCGGCGTCACCATCTACGAATTCGACGAACAGTACCGCCTGAGCGTGATCCGCGTGGCCAGGGAAGGCCGCTACCAGGGCGGCCAGTCGTGGCAGCTCAGCGGCGTCACCGAGACCCACTTCCTGGAACTGCCGCGCGGCGAACCCGGCAAGGCCGACACGCTGGCCCCGGTGTTCCGCGGCGAGCAGAAGACCGTGCCCAGCATGACCATGCGCTCGGAGCTCACGCCGCAGATCCTGTCGGTGCTGCTGGTGGAGCCGGAACGCATGTCCACGCTCGACCTGTTCCGCTACATCCGCCACCTGCGCGACAACAAGCAGGACACGCAGCGCTACGAGATCGCCTTCTGGAAGAAGGTGGTGTACCCGCTCACGCTGTTCGTGATGGTGGCGCTGGCCCTGCCCTTCGCCTACCTGCACGCGCGCGCCGGCGCGGTGGGCGTGAAGGTGTTCGGCGGCATCATGCTGGGGCTGTCCTTCCACCTGTCCAACACGCTGTTCTCGCACGTGGGCCTGCTGCACACCTGGCCGCCGATCGTCTCGGCGCTGATCCCCGGTACGCTGTACCTGCTGGTGGCGCTCGGCGCATTGCGCTGGGTCGACCGGCACTAGACGCGCCATGAACACCCCCGCCACCCCCGCCAAGGCCCTGGTCCTGTTCGGCCACGGCGCGCGCGACGCGCGCTGGCGCGAACCGTTCGACCGCCTCCACGCCAAGCTGGCGGCGGCGCTGCCCGGCAGCACGGTACGCCTGGCCTTCCTCGAACTGATGACCCCATCCCTGCCCGACGCGCTGGCCGAACTGGCCGGCAGCGGCGTGGCGGACATCACCGTGGTGCCGGTGTTCTTCGGCCAGGGCGGCCATCTGCGGCGCGACTTGCCGGTGCTGCTGGATGATTGCCGGCGGCGCCATCCCGGTGTGGAGATTCGCTGCGCGACGGCTGTGGGGGAGGTTGAGGGGGTGTTGGATGCGGTTGTTGCTTATTGTGTGGGGGTAGGCGGGTAAGGAGCCGGTTGAGTCCTTGTTCGGGCTGTTGTGGGCCTGGCGGCTCGGGCGGTTGTTGGTGCTT
>NZ_AQPL01000605.1:0-5881 GCF_000395345.1 Cupriavidus sp. WS
GCTTGCCCTGAAGCCCACGATGCAGATGCCCTCGGCCCGGCGCGTGTTCGGATGGCTAGTCGGATGGAGGAACCTCGCCATCGAGGAGCCAAAAAGCGCGGACCACGAGCGGTTCGTGAAGGCGCTGTGCAAGATCGAACCCGTGGTGGGCGTAGAACAAAGGAAGAGTGTCACCGTTACCGAAGGAATGTCGTCAATTCGCGCGGCACGGCGCCGCCATGGGACGCATCATCAAAAAAATCAAGGACTTAGGCCGAGCGAACTAATATTGTCACCGGCTGAGAGGTGCGAAGTGTCAATCGAAGGCGTGCAAATGTCTGCGCGGACCCGGAATGCTACGCGGACTCCATCTGGCGAGCCGAGATCGGAGAGCCGAAGCGGTAAACGTCCTTCTACCCATGGCTCCGGCATCCCAGGCCTTGCTCAAAGTACGAGCGCGCGAACGCTATGCGTTGGTCCGGCCTCATGGGCCGTGGTCGGTCGGGTCGCCAAGCCCGGTTGCCATAGAATGCATGACAATGCGCGCAACGGTGTGGTGCCTCGAGAAGCTGCACATTCAGGCAATACGGCGCTTCATGTCCGCACTGCCTACATGCCGACTCCACGGGGCAACGATGCGCAGGACATCGACTCGCGGTTTCTAGTTGGTGCAAGAGGGAGTGGTACCCACGCACCATACAGAAATGGCAGTAGCGAAACACCTCGCTATAGCGTCGCCGATTGGTTTCCTCGATGAGTGCCATGTGCAGCGATTTTGTTGGCAAGCCCAGCGCTTCGTTCAGCCGAACGACATCGATGAATCCCCTCTTCGGCGGAAGGCTCTCGTAGGGATCGATGTCCAACCTCATCAACCGCATCACAGCGACACCTGACAAGGCATTCGCTACTTTGAGCTTCCACAAGATCGAGACGAGCGATTCCCGTGGGTCGATCCACTTCTTGTCGAACACGTAGCCTAGCGCCGGGGTGAGCTTCGCCTCGTCGAGCGTGAGGATAGGAAAGCGCGGCCGCCTTAGAAGGCCCTCACAAGGCGGCGGCGACGAGCACGCGTCCGATTGCATGGCGTGACTGGACATAACCGGAATGCCGTACAGCGTGAGCCCATAACGCAGGCTCGGGACAATAGCCCGGGCAATCCCTGAGCTCGCTATCCTTTAACAGGATCTCTACGGCACGGGCGAAGGATTCCATTGGAATCTCCAGGGTGCCAGGCAAGCTGGCCTTGTGGTGCGCCGTCTCGAACGCGTCCCACAGCGCGTCGGCATCGTTGACCAGTCGATAGCCAGCGTCAAAGGCTTGCGGAACGTAAAATCGGGTAAAGCTCCATTCGCTACGCTCAGGATAAGCCGTCTCGTCATAGCCGCTCAGACACGTCGCCACGTCCTTCGCATTTCGAATGCCGTAGAAGGCCAATTCCTCGACCATCAGCCGCGCGACGATCTGCGTCTTCCCTGCCAACTGCATGGCCGTCTTCTGCGCAAGCAATTCCTGCTGCCCGACGAGGAAGGTGAACAGCTTGATCTGCTGTCGATCCAACGCATCGTGAACATCACGCAGCCATTCGTATTCATTGTCGTTGTAGCGCTGCGCCTCATCACAGAAGAGCAGAACCGTGCCACTGCCTGCCCGAGCCGCGGCCTCACGTATCCTCAGCGCGAGGCGCAGACGTTTGGCCGGATTGGAGCCAGCGTTAGGATCCTGGTCGCCAACCGCCTCAAGCAGGTTTGCGAAGAACGGCCCTTCCGCATGCCTCGGCTTGTGTTCGCATCTTGCGTGGTAGCTGGTCATCCGTGGGTGATTGCGTGCCAATAGCAATCGCACGTACTCGATCGCCCGCGTCTTACCGATGCGCGACGGGCCGTAGATCAGGGCGCCCATGATCCTGTAGCGCAGACATCGAGTGACCAGTTCGTAGAGCTCTTCGATAGCCGGCGTGGCGATACGATAGTTGCCGGTGACCAAAGGGTGCAGCGATGGATCGATCGGACGCGGTATCTGAAGCGACATGATGACTCCCTCGCGAAGGACAGGGTTAAAAGACTTGGCCGGTACCGATAGACAGCTTCTTCGGTCGCGTCGGTGTTTTTTTCTGCTCGGAAGCCTTGTCTGCTTTCTGCTCTGACTCGGCGTTCGTTGCGGTCTGGGCGGCGGATGCTCCCCGCCCCATCGCAGTTCGCGCCGTCGGCGCGGATGACAGAATCCGCTTTGCTTCCGCCAGTTCGGATGCCGCCTTCCGTGACTTCTTTGCTTGCGCCATCTTTCCGTCGACGTAGTCTCCGATGGGATCCGCATCCACTGGCCCACGCGACCGCTTCTTGTCTTTCTTCTCCTGATTGATTTGCTGGCGTAGTTTCAGGTTATGCCGTATCACGCCCCAAGCCCCTTGCGCCTCCAAGACCCCAAACTCCGCGCCGTCTGGTTGGAACGCGCGGACACAGCGAAGATCATCGGCATTCAGGTAGATAAGCAAGCTCTTGCCGATCAAATCCGTGCTGCACGCAAGGACGCTGCTTGTGTAGCGCACACCATACAAGTTGATGTGCGGTCGAACGCCCTGCTGGAGATATGCTCGTACGGTGCAACGCTTGGCCGATTGCATTAGACAAAGGGTACGGCGACGATGCTCTGGCAGCCATGTCACCAACTGTTCCTTGCCGCGAATGAAATACTCCATCGCTTCAAGCGGCGTGACATTGTTCAGGCCGGCATGCGGCGTGCCGTTGTAGCTCGCAATAGCGTATTCGACCAGCTCCTCTAACTCGTCAAACGACACATACAAGCGTAGCTTTCCCTTCGGATCGGCCAGCGCGCGCCGCAAATCACGGGGATGCGAACCCGTGTAGCCAGGCAATCTGGAAGACAGCCTGCTCGCAATAGTCCCGAAGAAGCGTTCGATGTAGGGGCGATCATCGGGACTGTACTTCGGTCCTGCGTCTGCGCAACAGCCAACGAACTCACACAACGCGTCGAGCGTCTCCTTGGCGAGATTAGCCTTCGCGTTGTCCAGCTTCATCCATTCCCAGGTTGTATACGCCAGCTCTGGGAGGCGCTGTGAGGGAAAGCCGTCGTGCGGACCGTAGGCCAAACCAGGAATCGTGAAGTCGCGCAGTCGATGCGGCTCCAGGGCCGACTCGATGGTCTTGATGACGTCGTAGCGACTATACTCGCGGCAAATCGCAAGATGAAAGCCCAGCACCGCACGCGTGCAGACATCGATGATCGCAAGGAGCCAAACGCGTTCGATCTCGAATTCGTGTTCAAAGCCCAATGCATCGCGTACGACCACCTTCAGCCGGATATCGAGTCGGTGGCCGTCGAACTCCACGGCCTGGTAGGGGCGCATGGCCGGCCGACTTTCCGCCTTATCGTAGTGCGGCAGCCCTTTCAGGTGAGTGGCGCCAGCCGCCCGTGCCGCGGTGCGGAAACTGCGCGACAACTCGTCTTTCAGGCGCGCGGATAGCGACCGAATGGCACCACCTTCCGTATTGAACGGGTAATCCACTGCCGTCAGGCCGAGAGATCGGCATTGCCACAGAAACTCCCCGTGCAGGGCATGCAGGCCGACCAATCGCGTATGAAGTCGTCCATTGGTATGCACCTGTTTGAGCAACACGCGGCGCTGCTTTATTTTTAGGAGCAGCCATCCCGCCAGCGCCGGATAGCTTTCTAAGAAGAGCGCGAACGCGCCGGCTTTACCCCGTCCATCTTCGCTGGGCCGACCATTGACGGGACTTATGCGGACGTACTCATTGACCCGCACGTACCTCAGCAAGGCGCGGAATCCAAAGATGCGTCCGTCAGGATGCAGCGCCAAGCCTCGCTCGAGCCACCGATAGAGCTGTCGGCGGTCCACGCCGGTTTCCTTCTCGATTTCCTTGACACTTTCGCCGCTCGCGTAACGCTCGATGGCCTGTACTCTGACCTTTGTGACCTCGCGCAATTCGGCGTCAAGCTCCGTCCAGGCTATGCTAGGCCACGCGTTCAAATCGAGTGACTGGAGCTCAGGCTTTCGGCGAGGCATCATCGGACTCCCTGACTGCAAACTTCGTCATCCACGACAATGCGTCGGTTCGCAGTTCCTCAGCATGCACGCGACCGGTATGCAGCAAATTGAAGATGGCGGCGCGCACAAGCACTGGGTCGCCTTTCGAGAACTCTCGCTCGATGGCTGAAAGCGGCTTTGGACTGGCGACAAAGCGCTCGACGGCGTCAAGTAATGACACCGACACGAGACCTTGCGTGGCTACGATACTGGGCAGCATACGCAGCCAGTTTTCGATCCAGACGCGTGAAGCGGCGTGTTCGGCCGCGTCGACCAACCGAACATTGACCGCTTCAGCGTTCAACTCGAGGCCCTCCTTCGCTTCTTCATCGATCACTGGATCCGGCAGGAGGATCAACTCTTGACGATCGGAGTACGAGACCAGGAAGTCTGCTAAGTGCCGCCTCTCTCGAAACTGAATGAACCCGGGGCGCTCACAAAAGTGGCCGATTGCCGGATCGGATTCGATCAAGACCCATTGATCGAACGCACAGCGTCGGTAGAAAGTCAGCCGCCGCTTCAGCTTTGGACTGAATGCTTCGAAGCGGTGCGCACCGCGCGGGCGGACGAGCGCAACCGGCTCCGCTATATGCAGAGAATCTTCCATGAGATCAATGCCTTACGAGCGGGATTCGAAGTCTAGGACGCCAATTGACGAAATTAATCCGGACTAATGCGAATTGACGATTTTCCTTCGCTGGGAGTGCAAGCAATAGTGTCAATTCACCGGCCGGATTTCTATATTCGATGCGGGTTCCAGCTGGATTCCGGAGTGACAGACTTGCTCCGTTCTACGGCCAGCGCACGCGTGCGGGTGGCCTCGCTGAGGTTACCAACCGGCGGCGGGGCGGCCTCCGCGCCGCGCTCGCCGTGCTGCAGCGCGTGCCGGTAGGCGAGCAGCTGCTGGCGCGTCAGATCGGACAAGGGCCCGAGCTGGCGCGCGCTGCACCAGCGCATCAGGCGGCGCAGTTCGGCGCCATAGGCGCGCAGCGTGTGCGGCGAGCGCCCGGCGCGGTCGCGCAGGAACAGCGCCAGCGCCTGCGCGTCGTCGGCGGCGCCGAGCGTGTTGGTGGCCGCGTGCGGCTGGGCGAAGCGTCCGGCGCGCGTGAGCCACGCGTGCTCGGCAGGGCTGTGGGTCACCAGCCACGGATTCGCCGCGACCAGCCCCGCCGCCTTCGCGGCCGCCGGCGCCGCTGCTTCCTTCCCTGAGGAGGCGGCGGGCCGGAAGCGGCGCCGGTGCGTGTGCAGCAGCCGCGCGAGTACCGTCTCTGGGCTGGGCGCCTCGTCTGCCGGTACCGTGCGCAGGCGGCCGCGCTCCCAGTATTCGACCGCCCCATCGTGCGCCAGCAGCAGCTTGAGCATCGCCGGCTGCGCGGCCTTGGCCTCGGCCAGCGACCCGTAGCGGCGCTTGACGCGCGCCAACGTCCAGTGCGCGTAGACCGGGTGCCCCAGCGCCTCGGCCAGGTAGGCGAGTGCCACGCCGACGGCAGCCGGCAGCGAGCGCGGCGGCACCGCCGCCGTGTCGATCCAGTCGGCCGGGTTCATGGCTGGGCGGCCCGCTTGGCCGCCGGCTTGGCCGTCGACTTGGGCGCGCGCGGCTTCGGCGCGGCGGCCAAGGTTGCGCGCAGCAGCTCGTCGAGCTGGGCGCGCTGGCTGGCGGTGACCGCCTTGAGCGCGCTCGCCTCGCCGGCGGCACTCTGGCGCGCCGCCCGTTCGCTGGCCAGGTCCGCGTCGAGGCGCGCGCGATCCTGCTCGAGCGCGGCGAGGCGCCGCTCGGCGAACTTGAGCTGCGCGGCCAGTTGGGCGCGCTCGGCCTGCACCGCGTCGCGCTGGTGCGCG
>NZ_AQPL01000606.1:0-200 GCF_000395345.1 Cupriavidus sp. WS
ACTGAGGGGTTTCAAGAGAGAGCCTGGCGATTACCTACTTTCACACGGGTAATCCGCACTATCATCGGCGTGGAGTCGTTTCACGGTCCTGTTCGGGATGGGAAGGGGTGGTTCCAACTCGCTATGGTCACCAGGCATGAGCGGTGTGTTGCGCTGGGCTTGTCGGCCAACGCAACGAATAGGGATGTAGTCAGGTTGTG
>NZ_AQPL01000607.1:0-3295 GCF_000395345.1 Cupriavidus sp. WS
GCTTATCGGCCAACGCAACGAATAGGGATGTAGTCAGGTTGTGTCTTGTATCGGCCAAGCTGCTGAGCAGCGGCACGCGATACGTCAACCAGGCAGAAACACACTGGTTATAGGATCAAGCCTTACGGGCAATTAGTACTGGTTAGCTTAACGCATTACTGCGCTTCCACACCCAGCCTATCAACGTCCTGGTCTCGAACGACCCTTCAAGGAGGTCAAGCCTCCAGGGAATCCTCATCTTCAGGCGAGTTTCCCGCTTAGATGCTTTCAGCGGTTATCTCTTCCGTACATAGCTACCCTGCGATGCCTCTGGCGAGACAACAGGTACACCAGCGGTACGTCCACTCCGGTCCTCTCGTACTAGGAGCAGCCCCCGTCAAGATTCCAACGCCCACGGCAGATAGGGACCAAACTGTCTCACGACGTTTTAAACCCAGCTCACGTACCTCTTTAAATGGCGAACAGCCATACCCTTGGGACCGGCTACAGCCCCAGGATGAGATGAGCCGACATCGAGGTGCCAAACACCGCCGTCGATATGAACTCTTGGGCGGTATCAGCCTGTTATCCCCAGAGTACCTTTTATCCGTTGAGCGATGGCCCTTCCATTCAGAACCACCGGATCACTATGTCCTGCTTTCGCACCTGCTCGACTTGTCGGTCTCGCAGTTAAGCACGCTTTTGCCATTGCACTTTAGGTACGATGTCCGACCGTACCAAGCGTACCTTCGAACTCCTCCGTTACACTTTGGGAGGAGACCGCCCCAGTCAAACTGCCTACCATGCACTGTCCCCGACCCGGATTCACGGGCCAAGGTTAGAACCTCAAACAAACCAGGGTGGTATTTCAAGGTCGGCTCCACGCAGACTAGCGTCCACGCTTCAAAGCCTCCCACCTATCCTACACAGATCGGTTCAAAGTCCAATGCAAAGCTACAGTAAAGGTTCATGGGGTCTTTCCGTCTAGCCGCGGGGAGATTGCATCATCACAAACACTTCAACTTCGCTGAGTCTCGGGAGGAGACAGTGTGGCCATCGTTACGCCATTCGTGCAGGTCGGAACTTACCCGACAAGGAATTTCGCTACCTTAGGACCGTTATAGTTACGGCCGCCGTTTACCGGGACTTCAATCAAGAGCTTGCACCCCATCATTTAATCTTCCGGCACCGGGCAGGCGTCACACCCTATACGTCCACTTTCGTGTTTGCAGAGTGCTGTGTTTTTATTAAACAGTCGCAGCCACCATTTTATTGCAACCCCTTCACCCTCCTGGCGCAGGCCAGTCAAGCTACAAGGGCGTACCTTATCCCGAAGTTACGGTACCAATTTGCCGAGTTCCTTCTCCCGAGTTCTCTCAAGCGCCTTAGAATACTCATCTCGCCCACCTGTGTCGGTTTGCGGTACGGTCTCGTATGACTGAAGCTTAGAGGCTTTTCTTGGAACCACTTCCAATTGCTTCGCAGCACTAGGCCGCTCGCCCCATATCCTTGAATTCCGCGCCCGGATTTGCCTAAGCGCCTTCTCCAATACAGGGACCGGGACTTCCAACACCCGGACAACCTTCCGCGATCCGTCCCCCCATCGCATCATACGACGGTGCAGGAATATTAACCTGCTTCCCATCAGCTACGCATCTCTGCCTCGCCTTAGGGGCCGACTCACCCTACGCCGATGAACGTTGCGTAGGAAACCTTGGGCTTACGGCGAGGGGGCTTTTCACCCCCTTTATCGCTACTCATGTCAGCATTCGCACTTCTGATACCTCCAGCATCCTTTACAAGACACCTTCACAGGCTTACAGAACGCTCTCCTACCATGCACTTACGTGCATCCGCAGCTTCGGTGACTGGCTTAGCCCCGTTACATCTTCCGCGCAGGACGACTCGATCAGTGAGCTATTACGCTTTCTTTAAAGGGTGGCTGCTTCTAAGCCAACCTCCTGACTGTTTTAGCCTTCCCACTTCGTTTCCCACTTAGCCAATCTTTGGGACCTTAGCTGGCGGTCTGGGTTGTTTCCCTCTTGACACCGGACGTTAGCACCCGATGTCTGTCTCCCGTGATTGCACTCTTCGGTATTCGGAGTTTGCTATGGCGGGGTAATCAGCAATAGACCCCCCAACCATGACAGTGCTCTACCCCCGAAGGTGAGACACGAGGCACTACCTAAATAGTTTTCGGAGAGAACCAGCTATTTCCAGACTTGTTTAGCCTTTCACCCCTATCCACAGCTCATCCCCTAACTTTTCAACGTTAGTGGGTTCGGTCCTCCAGTACGTGTTACCGCACCTTCAACCTGGCCATGGATAGATCGTCTGGTTTCGGGTCTACACCCAGCGACTGAACGCCCTATTCGGACTCGCTTTCGCTACGCCTTCCCTAATCGGTTAAGCTTGCCACTGAATGTAAGTCGCTGACCCATTATACAAAAGGTACGCCGTCACCCGTTTCCAGGCTCCGACTGTTTGTATGCATGCGGTTTCAGGATCTATTTCACTCCCCTCCCGGGGTTCTTTTCGCCTTTCCCTCACGGTACTGGTTCACTATCGGTCGATCACGAGTATTTAGCCTTGGAGGATGGTCCCCCCATCTTCAGACAGGATTTCACGTGTCCCGCCCTACTTGTCGTACACCTAGTTCCACAACGCTGTTTTCGCATACAGGGCTATCACCTGCTATGGCCGGCCTTTCCAGACCGTTCTGCTAACAACACTGCTAAAGAGTACAAGGCTCTTCCCATTTCGTTCGCCACTACTTTGGGAATCTCGGTTGATTTCTGTTCCTGCAGCTACTTAGATGTTTCAGTTCGCCGCGTTCGCTTCCCTGACCTATGGATTCAGTCAGGGATGACCCATACGGGCCGGGTTTCCCCATTCGGACATCTCCGGATCAAAGCTTGTTTGCCAGCTCCCCGAAGCTTTTCGCAGGCTACCGCGTCCTTCATCGCCTGTGATCGCCAAGGCATCCACCACATGCACTTGTTCGCTTGACCCTATAACGAGTGTGTCTCAATTGCTTGAGCCACATCACTACAGGTTGAGTTCTCGCATTTGTGCCGTATTCCAAGTCATCTTTCGATCACTTTAAAATACATTTGGTTGATACAATCACAACCCGGTATCGTGTTTTACTGCAGCGTCTCATCAACGCTCACGACACCTTTACTACATCCCATATTGTTAAAGAACAGCCGATGTTTCCATCGTCTTGGCAAAGCCAAAGGCAAACGCTTTTCTCTCAAAGCGCTTGCCTTTGGACTGACCAATCCAAGGTAGTGGTGGAGGATGACGGGATCGA
>NZ_AQPL01000608.1:0-2189 GCF_000395345.1 Cupriavidus sp. WS
CGCAAGCACTCAAGACTAAGCGCTTGCGTTTGGACTAACCAATCCAAGGTCGCACAAGTCTTTGACTTGTACGTCTCACTCAAAGTAAGTGGTGGAGGATGACGGGATCGAACCGACGACCCCCTGCTTGCAAAGCAGGTGCTCTCCCAGCTGAGCTAATCCCCCGATAACTTGGTGGGTCTGGTAGGACTTGAACCTACGACCCCCGCCTTATCAAGACGGTGCTCTAACCACCTGAGCTACAGACCCTTGGCTGTAACACCAAACAAACCGATAAGTGTGAACGCTCAACAACTTCTGCACGCTCTTGAAAGGAGGTGATCCAGCCGCACCTTCCGATACGGCTACCTTGTTACGACTTCACCCCAGTCATGAACCCTGCCGTGGTAATCGCCCTCCTTGCGGTTAGGCTAACTACTTCTGGCAAAACCCACTCCCATGGTGTGACGGGCGGTGTGTACAAGACCCGGGAACGTATTCACCGCGGCATGCTGATCCGCGATTACTAGCGATTCCAGCTTCACGTAGTCGAGTTGCAGACTACGATCCGGACTACGATGCGTTTTCTGGGATTAGCTCCCCCTCGCGGGTTGGCAACCCTCTGTACGCACCATTGTATGACGTGTGAAGCCCTACCCATAAGGGCCATGAGGACTTGACGTCATCCCCACCTTCCTCCGGTTTGTCACCGGCAGTCTCTCTAGAGTGCCCTTTCGTAGCAACTAGAGACAAGGGTTGCGCTCGTTGCGGGACTTAACCCAACATCTCACGACACGAGCTGACGACAGCCATGCAGCACCTGTGTCCACTTTCTCTTTCGAGCACCTAATGCATCTCTGCTTCGTTAGTGGCATGTCAAGGGTAGGTAAGGTTTTTCGCGTTGCATCGAATTAATCCACATCATCCACCGCTTGTGCGGGTCCCCGTCAATTCCTTTGAGTTTTAATCTTGCGACCGTACTCCCCAGGCGGTCAACTTCACGCGTTAGCTACGTTACTGAAGAAATGAATCCCCAACAACTAGTTGACATCGTTTAGGGCGTGGACTACCAGGGTATCTAATCCTGTTTGCTCCCCACGCTTTCGTGCATGAGCGTCAGTGACGTCCCAGGGGGCTGCCTTCGCCATCGGTATTCCTCCACATCTCTACGCATTTCACTGCTACACGTGGAATTCTACCCCCCTCTGACATACTCTAGCCTTGCAGTCACAAGCGCCATTCCCAAGTTGAGCTCGGGGATTTCACGCCTGTCTTACAAAACCGCCTGCGCACGCTTTACGCCCAGTAATTCCGATTAACGCTCGCACCCTACGTATTACCGCGGCTGCTGGCACGTAGTTAGCCGGTGCTTATTCTTCCGGTACCGTCATCCCCCCGAGGTATTATCCCAGGGGATTTCTTTCCGGACAAAAGTGCTTTACAACCCGAAGGCCTTCTTCACACACGCGGCATTGCTGGATCAGGGTTGCCCCCATTGTCCAAAATTCCCCACTGCTGCCTCCCGTAGGAGTCTGGGCCGTGTCTCAGTCCCAGTGTGGCTGATCGTCCTCTCAGACCAGCTACTGATCGTCGCCTTGGTGAGCTCTTACCTCACCAACTAGCTAATCAGACATCGGCCGCTCCTATCGCGCGAGGCCTTACGGTCCCCCGCTTTCACCCTCAGGTCGTATGCGGTATTAGCTAATCTTTCGACTAGTTATCCCCCACGACAGGGCACGTTCCGATGTATTACTCACCCGTTCGCCACTCGCCACCAGGATTGCTCCCGTGCTGCCGTTCGACTTGCATGTGTAAGGCATGCCGCCAGCGTTCAATCTGAGCCAGGATCAAACTCTTCAGTTCAATACCTGTGTGACCCAAAAGGGTCTCGCTCTTTCGAGCGGTCGCTCACTCTCAGAAAACTGACTCGATCCTCCCGAAGAAGAACCGAACATGTTTACTGTGCGAGCACTTTATAACTTGTAAGCTAGAAGACCGAAGCCTTCCGCGTCCGCTATCAAGCGCCCACACTTATCGGTTGTTTGTTTGTTAAAGAACTTGCTGCGGTTCGCTTTGCTTACCGCGTCGCTGCTTCGTTGTCAGCAGCAGAGAAACGAGATTATGAAGAACTTTCTACGTTTCGTCAACAGGTTTCGCAATCTTTTTTTGCTTCGATCAGCCGCGCCATCCGCGCCACCAACCTCACCCAT
>NZ_AQPL01000609.1:0-5478 GCF_000395345.1 Cupriavidus sp. WS
GGGGATGTACTCGGGCGCCTCGGGTTCGGGCGCGGCCGAGACTTCCTCGATGGCATTAGTTGCGGGCGGCGCAGTCGTCGTAGCGCAGCCGCCAGCCAGCACCGACCAGAGCAGGCCGAGGACTCCTGCCAGCAGGCGGCGTTCGGGATGGTGAAACCAAGGTGGAGAGGGGCACATAAGCTCGGCGTCCTGAAACATCGAGCCCTTACCATCGCCGCTAAGGCCCGGGGCAGCAGCAAACAATGCGAACCACGCTGCGTCCGATTTGCCGGCAGCGGTCTAGTCGAACAAGAGCGGCCTTGAGGGGGCCGTAACGGAAAGGCTCAGTCGCGGTCGGCGGATGGAGGCCGGCCGCTTGACTGCTACTATTTGTTAAAACACCAGTGGACGGGGGCGTAAATGAGGGTTTCTCGGGTCAGGTTGATCAATTTCGCCAATTTCTCGGATGTTGATGTCGAGACGGGGGAAAGTATCGTCATCGTGGGAGAGAACAAGGTTGGCAAGAGCAATTTCATTCGCGGACTGCAGTTGATCCTTGATCCGGGCTTGTCTGAACGCGATCGACAACTGGGGCTTGAACATTTCTGGGATGGACTTGGCGAAGACAAGGTTGGTGCGACCATTGAGGTCTCTGTGGATCTAACGGACTTCACAAACGATCCCCGGCTGATGGCTCACCTCAACGATTGCGTGATTGATCCTGGCCCACCCATGGTGGCCCGACTCACCTACCGCTTCCAGCCTAAGGCGGGCCTGGGGCGCGCCCCGGAATCGTTGAAGGACTATGAGTATGTGATCTTCGGTGGCGACGATCCCGACATGCGTATCGGCGGCGCACTTCGCCGGATGTTGCCAATAGATGTTCAGGTAGCCCTGCGCGACGCTGAGAAGGACCTTGCGAACTGGCGCAATTCGCCACTGAGGCCGCTCATTGAGGATCTTGCCGCGTCGTTGGATGATGACGCCCGTGAGGAGATTCAGAATCAGGTCGACCAAGCACAGCGAGAGCTGGCTGGACACGAGGAAGTGGTAGCGACAGCAGAACGGATCAGCGAACGGCTGATCGCAATCGCCGGGGGGCAACATGCTGTCCCGGTATCGCTCGGACTTGCACCTACACGAGTGGATGCATTGCTGCGTAGCCTTCGGCTGCTCATCGACAACGGTGTTCGCGGTGTCGGCGATGCCAGCCTAGGAACGGCGAATCTGATCTTCCTGGCCTTGAAGAGCCTCGAACTCGACCGTCTCGTCTCCGAAGGGGAGCGCGACCACACATTCTTCGTCGTTGAGGAGCCCGAAGCGCACCTGCATCCGCATGTCCAGCGTCTTGTCTATCGCTACTTTCTCGGCACAAGAGCGGAAGATGAGGACGAAGCCCCTCCGCTGACGACAATTCTCACTACTCACTCGCCGCATATCGCAAGCGTTACACCGATTAGGTCCATCGTTCTCCTACGTCATAACGCAACGGACGGGAAAACCGTCGCGGTTTCGACCGCGAAAGCACCTTTCACACAGAGGGATGAAGACGACCTCCAGCGCTACATCGACGTCACTCGCGGAGAAATATTCTTTTCCCGGGGAGTGATTCTGGTTGAAGGGGACGCCGAGCGCTTCATCATCCCCGCGTTCGCCGAGGCCCTCGGGATTCCTTTCGACATACTTGGAATCACTGTGTGCTCGGTCGGGGGGACGAACTTCACTCCTTATGTGAAGCTTTTGGGCCCTAAAGGGCTAAATATTCCGCATGTAATTTTGACAGATCGCGACCCGGCCAATGGCAAACCCCCACTAGCCCACAGGCGATTAATTAATCTCTTAAACGAGGTCGATGACGAATATGGTTACGATGACCTGGATATAGATGATGTGCTCAAATATGCCGCAGAGTTTGGATACTTCGTCAACGAGAGCACGCTGGAATCCGACCTATTTGCCGCCGGAATGACCGAGGCGATGAAGTCGGTAATCGAGCAGGAGTTGCCGCTGAGGCAAGTCACCCGGGACGCATTGCAAGAGTGGGTGGATGATCCGGATCAGGTCGATGAAGACCGGCTGCTGAAGTTGATTGAACGGATTGGCAAGGGGAGATTTGCACAGGCACTTGCGCCGTCGGTGTCTGAGGACGTTTGCCCGGCCTACATTCGCTCTGCGTTGGAGCATATCCGCGATGCGGTCGCGTAACGTCGGTACAGCCTACCTGGCGCAGGCTGCCGAGTTGGCTGGAAATCCAGGGCAGTTGGCAGCTTACAACTCTCAAGGACATTGTGTGGTACTCGCTGGTCCCGGGAGCGGTAAGACCAAGACACTCGTCCTAAAGCTCGCCCGCATCCTGGCCGAAGACGTCGAGGCCCCTCGTGGCGTTGCGTGCATCACTTATAGCCAGGAGTGCGCTCGCGAACTCGCTCGCCGAATTGAAAGCTTGGGACTTCAGCAGGCATCTAATCTTTTCATTGGTACGGTACATGGGTTCTGTCTGCGTCATCTTTTGATGCCGTATGGACGCCTGGCCGGCCTGCCCATATCTTTCCCACTTTCGGTGGCCACTCAACGAGTCAGTGATCGGTTGTTGAAGCAAACTGGAGATGCGCTTTTCGGCCAGAACCATCCGTACAAAGTTATTGACCTCGGGCGGCATCGCCGTTCCGTGCTCAATCGAAATAGCGTCGCTTGGCGTAGCGAGGAGGAACTCGCTGCCTGGGCCGAGGCCTACGAGGCCGCTCTACGCGACGAGGGGCTGATTGACTACGATGACATGGTTGTCTTCGGCCAACGTTTGATCGCCGAGCACGACTGGGTACTACCTCTGGTTCAGGCAAAATTCCCCGTGCTCGCGGTGGATGAGTACCAGGATTTAGGCGTGGCACTGCATCGCATCGTCAAACGCCTTGCCTTCGACGGTGGTGTCCGACTTTTCGCTGTCGGGGATGCGGATCAGTCGATATATGGATTTACGGGAGCTGATGGCGCGTTGCTCATGGAATTGGCGGCTCGCAGAGACATTGAGCCTGTCCAGCTTCAATTAAATTACCGTTCTGGTGCAGGGATCGTGACTGCGTCAGAGATGGCGCTTGGAGAAGCCCGAGGCTATCAAGCGAGCGATCCTGCGCGACAAACGACCATCGAATTTGTTCTGCGCCCGGGTGGTATGGCGGACCAGGCTGCGCACGCCGTCGCGCAGATCATTCCGGCGGCCTTAGCCTCCAAGCCGGGACGAACACTGGGCGATATCGCGATCCTATACAAAGACTATCGCGCAGGCGATATCGTGGCTGAAGCTGTGGCAACCGGCGGTCTCGATTACATCCGTGTGGATACCGCAGCGCCTTACCGCAAGGTTGCCCTAACAAGTTGGGTAGAAGATTGTGCGGCGTGGTGCGCGGGTGGCTGGCGTGTCGGACGCCCACAATTGCGTGGACTACTCGACCGCTATCGCGCATTTCATCGGGCGAGCTTGGACGATTCACAGGCCAAGCGCGAAGAGCAAGAGCTAACCGCCTTGCTATGGGATCTGCGCGCTGACCAGCAACCTGCGCGAGAGTTTGTTGCTTCGCTGCGCAACGGTGTAGTGGATCATCTGCTGACGGCTGAATTGGCGCTCGCTGATCAGAAGGAGCAACTGGATCGCATGACGGCAGCGCTCGCCGAAGGCGGTGCACTGGCTTCGCTAGACATCACGAGTTTGGGCGGTCGGGACGGTTCGCCCGATCACCTGAATCTGCTGACACTGCATTCCGCCAAGGGCTGTGAGTACGACGTCGTCATCATGGTTGGACTCGACCTCGGAAATCTGCCGTGGCGCAATGAAACTCCAGAGAAGTTGCGCGAAAGTCGCCGGCTCTTCTATGTGGGACTCACACGTGCTCGCGACGAGGTCCACATGCTGTATTCGGGCTTCGTTGATGGCCGCTATGGCCCCATGCGCCTTGGGCGCTCGCCATTCCTTGATGAACTGGAGACGCGAATGCGCGCCGCTGGCATTTGAGTGTGAACCAGGGAACTGGAGTGCCGGTCGAGCAACGTCACAGTCGAGCTACATGTTTGCAGCCAAGCGATTGGCTGTGAAACGTTCGCGCGAGAGTCTGGCGGCGTTATTCATCGAGTCTAGGTTATCGATACACCATAGACCGTTGATGCAAAGAAAGCGCTCACTGAGCACTGCCTCAAGTAAGTTTGGAACGGTTGCGGTGAAGAATCCGGCCCCGTTAACCGCTGGGGCCGGATCTAGCTCAAGCATCGCGACCGGCAGGTCAGAAAGGCACGGGCCGAAGTGGCCGGCCGAAGGGAACTTTCCCCCAAACTCGGTGCGCAGACGCTCCTTTCCCATGCTCTTGGTGAGAGTGCTATATCGCTCCTGCCGCAACAACCAAAGAGACTTGATGCCCGCCTCGCGGTACCGCTCTTGGCGTTTACGGTAGTCACGGAGCGACTGATACGATCTTTGGATCTCGACAGCCAACCTAACCCCATTGCGCTCACCCCAGACATCAGCCTGCCAGCGACCTGCGTCACCCGAACCCGGCATTTCAACCGAGGCACGGCATCCAAGATCTTCAAGCACGCTGCGCACAAGTATCTTGGCCGCCAGGTGCCATTGGCTTTCTTCGGAAGTACTGCACGCACCTCCTAGATGCGCGAAGAAGGGGTACCCATTAGCACTAACCTTGGGAATCGCTGGAGCGTTGCAGCACGGCATCAGCAGATCACCGACGCAGTACGCCCGTTGCAACTCTTCCCACTGCGCCTGAGACAGATGCAGTGCGTTAGCTGCACCAGTACCATCTGCATATGCTGCTTCGATCACCATAGCCATAGCGCCTCCTTGAATCTCGGTATTGTCCAATCAGTTTAGCCTTCCCCGCGCTGGAACCGGGGCGGTGATCGAATCCTCCGAGCAGCAATTTCCTAGAAGAATGCCGGCACCCCCGAAAGAATGCCGGCAGACAGCAGATCAGGCTGTTACCAATTGCCGGGCCAATGCGACCTCGACGGAATCACCATCCTGGTTCAGGACATCGAGCCCCGATTCGGGTACATCGCCCGAAGTGGACTGCGAGACCATGATCTTCTTGGCCATCAGCTCCAGGCAGGTCATCTGCGAGGAACTGGCGTAGCCGAGGTAGATCACGCGCACGGACTCTTTCTGCCCAATGCGCCACGAGCGGCGGGCCGCCTGTTGAAGCGAGTACACGTTGTAGCCCGACTGCATGAACACGATCGTCGGAAACTCCAACAAGTCCAGTCCCGTCTTGACCAACTCGGGGTTGGTGATGAGCACGTCGATGCCACGGTCCAATTGCTCGGCGATCCAATCCTCGCGGCGGCTGGCATCCACGCTTGCGCGTAGCACCGCCACCTTGAAGCCTTCCTGCTCCAGCAGCACCTTCAGGCGCGACGTGGTGTCGCGCGTGCCGGTATAGACCGTGTAGGCCAGGACCTTGCGGCCCTGTGCCTTCTCCTCCTTGCAGATGTCGATCA
>NZ_AQPL01000610.1:0-5438 GCF_000395345.1 Cupriavidus sp. WS
AGAGCAAGTGGGATCTGCGTCCCAACATGCTGCAGCTCAACGATGCCCTCGGCGTCCTGAGCAGCGGCGAACGCATGTTCCTGTCCGCCATGGTCAGCTTCTACAACGCGCGCGAGGGCGGTGCCATGCTCAAGCGCTGCCACTTCAACGGACTGTCGGACTTCGACGGTCTCGATCTGCAACGCCGCAAGGTCATCGCCGACCTGCTGGTGAACTACAACGGCTGGTGAGCCGGTCCCCGGCGCACCACTGCTTTTCGTTCCCCCCGAGAGGGACATGCGCCCACAAAGCCATGTTCCTCAATTTCTTCGCCATCGCCCAGCGCCAACGGCCTCGGGCTATTACTTGCGGATGCCACCGTCCGCATGGGCTGGCTCCGCTCACTTCTCGAAAGGAGCCACCATGGCAAACAACTACTACGAGGGCACGGGCGTTCTCATGCTTGATCGTGTTACCCCCGTCATCAAGGCGCTGTTCGGCGTCTTCGCATTGGATGAAAGCTATCCCGGCAACGGGCATGCCTACATCGCCAGGATCGCCGAGACCAATTATCCGCAATGGTCGAATGTGCTGGGCGGCCTGGAAGACCTCGCAGCGCAACTCGGCATACCCATGCCCGACGACGAAGGCTTGTCGATTCCTCCACTGCTCGAACTGCTGGCCGTGCACTTCGGAGCCGACCAGGATCAGGAACTGCAGAACCTGATCGAACAACACCAGTTCGAGGACAGCGCCGATCTGGAGGCCTTACTTCTGATCGCAACCTGCTTCGACGACGGCCATGACCTGACCGCCATCCAGTTCGAGGGCTGCTGGTATTGCAGCAAGCCAAGGCTGTTCGAGTTCGGCGGCAGCGGCTGCTACCTGAGCCGCGAGGTCCAGGTCTTCAGAACGTCCTCGCAGGCACTCCAACTCGGCGACCAACTGCGCAAAGCCATTAAGGCCAGCGACATCGAAGAGGCCTCGGCGTTGATCGCACTGGAGGCCGCCAATCTGCTCGCGGGCATCAACGACGAGCATTTCCGCCTGAATGTGCGCCATCGCATCGCCGAACGGCTGGCCCAGACGCCAACGATCAGTGCCGACTGACGCATTTTCTCTTTTCAACCCACCGGGTCCAATTCCCGGTGGCGGGGATTGGCTCCATTATTCAATCTGGAGAAATCCCATGTCCCAAAATCCCAATCCCTTTGTCCGCGGCTACTGGAATCTGAAAATCGTCCGCACGCTGTCCATCAGCTACGAGGACGGAAGCCCGCATGTGTGGCGAGCCATCCACGTGAGCCAACAGCACCTCTCCGATGAGGAACTGGTTTCTTCCCCCTGCATCGTCACCAGCGAGTTCGCGGTGGTCAGGAATGGCACTGAACCTGTCAGCGCCGAACTGATGGCCGAATGCAATGCTGTTGAAGGCGTCAGCGGCGAAGGCGTAGTTGGTGCCGTGGTCTATGCCATTCATGGCGACGACTTCGACGGCCGCCCGATCCACGTCGGTGACACTTATTCGGCCGAAGCCGCGCGAGACGTGGTGCAGCGGTTGAGTTTCGAGACCGGCTATTACAGCCGATGCTGGGAAATCAGCAGCGCGCACATCAGCCGGAAAACCGGCCAGTACCTCGCCAACCTGGCAGACCTCGCCACGCCGGAGGCCTTTCTGTTCATCGCCTTCCGGGTTCCGTACAGCCCGGCGATCGGCGTCAAGCTGATTTCCACGCCCTGGACGGACCAGAACCTGGAGCATGCCGAGGGCATCGGCGCGGAGCAGCTTCGACAAGAGCACCGGAACAAGGGCATGCCGGACGACCTGGCGAACATCCTTGAACTGGCTGGCCAGGCCGATGTGCGCATTCTCATCCTCGACGCTGATGCGCCCGCGCTACTGGGCTTGCCGCTGGCCGAGTCCTAGCAGTCGCGCCACGCACCATTCTTCCTCTTTGTTCTCCCCCATGTCAGCCCGTCTCCCACCCGGAGCTGGGCTGATCCATTTTCATAGGAGCAACCTCATGTTCCCCGACCTCATCTCGCATGCACCCGACTTCGAGCACCAGCTCGGAGCCTGCGTCAACGCCATGAGCCAGGACGACGCCATCGGCCAGATCCTGGTATTCGAGCGCACGAGAGGCATGCTACACATGCGCCATATCGCCAGCGCCGACCTGGTGGACAGCGACATTGACGACTACGAAATGGTCGTCTTCGACGGTGGCAACACCAGCGGCGACACGTGGAAGCACGTGTTCTTTCCACGTCAGCGCGAACACTATTTCGTGTACGAAGCCTGATCCATCCAGCCCCTTTCGAGGGGCTTTTTCTTGCCCGCAGCGCAGGAAACCGGGTGCGGCGCGGTGCCGTTTCATGCGGGTGAGCCGCCCATTCCGAGGCCATCCTTGCCCCATGTTCGTCGGCGTTGCCGACACATGCCCAGACAGCCGAGACCTTCAAGGCTGCAAGTGCGGGAAACCGTGCTGGTCTTTTTTCTTATCGGACGTTCCGCGTCCATCCACGCCACCCACAAGGGATCTCTCCCTTGCGGGCGGGAATCCCTTGTCCTTCCTCAAGGAGATTCCCATGGACCGTTCCCTCATCAAATCCATGATGCCTTCGCTTGTCGCAGGCCATGTGCCCCGCAACGTGCGGTCGTTCAAGTACCGCGTGTTCGATGATCAGCCGCAGTCCTCGACGCTGGGCTTCGCCATCGATCCCCAGCCCTTCGACGGCAAGGTGGTCGCGGCGACTGACGATGCCATCGTCGTCAAGCTCAAGCCATCCGAGTTCGCCGTGCTCGATCCCAACCTTGTCACCTCTGTTCCCAGCGAAGGCGCCAAGGTGCGTGTCCAACCCTACGCACGGCGCCGTTTCGACGGCCTGCGCGCGGACACCCCGGAAGAGCGCACGGAGATGACGTCCGACGGCATTCCCTACACCGTCAAGACGCACATCCTTGGCTCCGCGCCCGCCAAGCTGCCCATCCCCAAGCCGCAGTGCATGGAACTGGGCCAGCTCATCGAACAACTGGAGGAAATGCCGGCGCCCGATGGCTTCCGGCGGATCACCCACATGCTGGTCGATGCAGGTGCACGGGATTTCACCTGGGTCGATCCCAAGCCATCCAAGATCATCGAGACGCCTCCGGCGATCAGCTTCACGACCTCGACCGCGAAGTTCAAGGGTCGCGTCACGGTGCTGTACGACCGCGGCGGCGACGCCTACGTGGTGGAACTTCACCGCGATGGCGAATTGGTCGATCGGTACGACGAGGTGTATTTCGACATGCTTGGCGCAGTGTTGGAGCGGCTCATCGACGATGGTCGCTGGCGCCTGATCGACGTGAGCGTGATCGACACCAAGGCTCCCCGGCAGCGCCAAGCGGTGCCGGCATGACGCCTCGAAACGAAGCCAGGCAACTCCACGACTGACCCGAGGTTCCCGCCACGGCGGTTCAGTCCATCCGGCCAAGTGCCGCACAGGCTCTCCATCCATTCGGTGGAGAGCCTTTTCTCTAATCCGTACAGGAGATTTCAACCATGTCACTGCGATTCAAGGGCGCCGACCTGCGCCCTGTGTTGACCGAAGCGATCGCCAACCAGTGCCGAGCCGTCCTCGTCAAGGACCAAGGCGTGTACATCCTCGCCGAGCGCGGGGAACGCCGCCCGGACGGACGCCAGAAGTTGCTGGCCTATGCAGTCGGCTGCGACCCGGATACCGATCCGTTCGATGACTGGTGGTTCCTCGCCCAACGCGAGCTGGGCGGCGACGACTTCGCCGAGTACTTCGACCCGAAGGACGGCGTATTCACCCGCATCTTGCACACAGCGGACGATCTGATGCTGTCGGCCACCGCCACCCACTTGTCGTTGGAGGTCGTGCCTCCCGTTTAAAGCAGCAGCACGTCCTGCTCAGCCCCCGGTTCCCCGGGGGCTTTTTTCCTCCGCACAGCGGCTATGTCCCCGCGTGCGCGCTCGTCTCCGGCCGCCAAGGCCTGCCTCGCCGGCCAGCCCGCCGGCATGCCACTGGAGACGACGCATGCACGACCCGTTCAAGATCACCCAGCCCACCTGCATCAGCTTCAGCGGCGGGCGCACGAGCGCCTACATGCTCTGGCGCGTGCTGCAGACCAATGGCGGCCTGCCTGCCGATACCGAGGTCTGCTTCGCCAACACGGGCAAGGAAGTCGAAGCGACCTTGCGCTTTGTGCGCGATTGCGCCGAGCACTGGCAGGTGCCGATCCGCTGGCTCGAATACGTGCCCATGGAACCGGGCTTCGCTCTGATCGACTTCGATCGGGCCAGCCGCCAGGGTGAGCCGTTCGAGGCGCTGATCCGCAAACGCCAGTACCTGCCCAATCCCGTTGCGCGGGGCTGCACGACCAGCCTGAAGATTCGCCCGATGCACCGCTTCCTGCGGCATCAGGGATGGACGGACTGGGACCAGATGATCGGCATCCGCGCCGACGAGCAGCGACGCGTCTCCAAGATTCGTGCGCGCGGCCACTCCACCGAATCGACCCACGAGACCATGTGCATGCCGCTGGCGGATGCCGGCGTCACCGTGCGCGACGTGAGCGCGTTCTGGCAGGCGCAGCCGTTCGACCTCGACCTGCTGACGGTGAACGGACGCACGCTCGAAGGCAACTGCGACCTGTGTTTCCTCAAGCCGCGTGGGCAGCGCCTGGCCCTTATCAAGGCCCGGCCCGAGGCCGCCGTGTGGTGGATTCGCATGGAATCCCTGAACCTCGCGAGCAAGCCCAGCGGCGCCCGGTTCCGCGCCGATGGCCCCAGCTATGCCGATCTGGCGCGCTTCGCTGCCGACCAGGGCGATCTGTTCGATGGCGCCGAGGAAGCCATTGCCTGCTTCTGCGGCGACTGATGCGCATGGACAGGCCATTGATCGCGCCACGGCTGCAACTCCTGCCCGTGTCGCTACGGGTCGCTAATGGCTTTGTACAGGACCACCACCGCCACCACCGCCCGGTCCAAGGGGCGAAGTTCGCCCTGGCCGTTGCCCCGCGCGGCAGCGATTGCATCTGCGGTGTGGCCATCGTCGGTCGCCCGGTCGCGCGGCACTTGGACGACGGCTGGACCCTCGAAGTAACGAGGCTATGTACCGACGGTGCGCCGAACGCCTGCAGCAAGCTCTATGGCGCCGCTTGGAAGGCGGCCAAGGCCCTCGGCTACACGCGGCTGATCACCTATACCTTGCCCGAGGAAGGTGGTGCCAGCCTGCGCGCCGCCGGCTGGCGGCTGGTCGGCACGCGCGGCGGCGGCGCTTGGAGCCGTCCCAGCCGTCCCCGCGCCGACACCCCCGACCACCTGCGCGGCCCCAAGTGCCTGTGGCAGGCATCGGGCGGCGTGGACAAAGGGAAACGTCTGGGTGCCGATTGATTGCTGTCGCGCGCGCGGAGCCCGGCCATGCTGCCCCCATGCCTGCTGACGTTGTCA
>NZ_AQPL01000611.1:0-5277 GCF_000395345.1 Cupriavidus sp. WS
CCGAACTCGCGCTGGCGCGCGGTCAGCGCCACCGCGTAGGCGGTGCCGGCCAGCGCGTGCTCGATGCCGTCCACGATCACCGCGCCGGCCAGCACGTCGTCGGCGCCGCTGGCCATCGCCACCGCGTCCGGGTGCGCGCGCACTTCCGGCTCGCGCGGCGCGACCAGCACCAGGCTGCCCGGCACGGCGCCGAAGCCCATCGTCTTGATGGCCCGCGCGACCGCGCCGACGTTGCCGGGATGGCTGGTCTCCACCAGCACGAAGCGCACGGCGGCGAAGGCCGCGGGTGCGCCCTGCGTCATATCCATTGGCTGGCGCGGCGTGGCGGCGGCGTCGCCGGCGGCGGCACTCGTCTGGTTCGGCGGGTTCATATACAATCCAGGCTTCATCTTCGGTGCGCCGCCCGTTCCGCCGGTTTCCGGCCAAGGCGACGCGCCCGTTCTTCTACAATTCGTTGTGTTGTCAGCCGCCCCCGGAGGGCAGCGCGCCCGGCCTTTCGCGCCGGGGGGCGCACTCCTGGCCGGCCTGGAGAGATTCATGCATCCGATGCTCAATATCGCCGTCAAGGCGGCCCGCAAGGCAGGTTCCGTTATCAACCGCGCGTCGATGGACGTCGACCGGGTCCATGTCTCCCGCAAGCAGCACAACGATTTCGTCACCGAAGTCGACCGCGCCGCCGAGGCCGCGATCATCGAGATCATCCACACGGCCTACCCGGAACACGCCATTCTAGCGGAAGAGTCCGGCCAGTCCTGGGCCGAGGGCGAGGAAGCCGGCGAATACACGTGGGTGATCGACCCGCTCGACGGCACCACCAACTTCATCCACGGCTTTCCCCAGTATTGCGTCTCCATCGCCCAGCTGCACAAGGGCGTGCCGGTGCAGGCCGTGGTCTACGACCCCACGCGCGACGAGCTCTTCACCGCCAGCAAGGGCGCCGGCGCGTTCCTGAACAACCGCCGCATCCGCGTCTCGCGCCGCGACAAGCTGGCCGACTGCCTGGTCGGCACCGGCTTCCCGTACCGCGACCTGGCCGGCCTGGACCAGTACATGGAGCTGTTCGCGCTGATGACGCAGAACTGCGCCGGCCTGCGCCGCCCGGGCGCCGCCGCGCTGGACCTGGCCTACGTGGCCTGCGGCCGCACCGACGGCTTCTTCGAGCAGGGCCTCAAGCCCTGGGACATGGCCGCCGGCATGCTGCTGGTGACCGAGGCCGGCGGCCTGACCGGCAACTACGCCGGCGAGGCGCGCCAGCTCGAGCAGGGCGAGATCCTGGCCGGCAACCCCAAGGCGTTCGCGCAGATGGTGCGCCTGCTGTCGCCGTTCTCGGCCGACCACGCCAAGGCGGCCTGAGCCTCCCCCGCCGCCCGCGCGCAACGCCCGCCCCTCACGGAGCGGGCGTTTTCGTTTGCGCGCGGGCGGCGCATACGCCGTGTGAGCCTGATCCATATCAAGGCCCGCGGTGCCGCGCCGGCACACAATGAAAGCATGCGCTGCCGGCACCCTCGCCCTGGCGCGGGCCCCCGCCCGCTGCAGGCCGCCGCGCAGCCCGGACCGCCACTTCAAGGAGCCTCGCATGTTTCCCGAATTCCGCGAACTGATCTCTGTGCTCAAGGCACAGGACACGCACTTCGCCAAGCTGTTCCATCGCCACAACGAGATGGACCAGGAAATCAAGAACATGGAAGCCGGGCTGGTGCCGGCCGACAGCACCGCCATCGAGTCCCTCAAGAAGGAAAAGCTCAAGCTCAAGGACGAGCTCTACGTCATCCTGCGCAAGGCTTCGGCCTGAAGCACCGCCCCCTCCCCAACGCCCCAACCCAGGTACCACCCATGTTCAAGCACATCCTCCTCCCCATCGACGGTTCCGAGCTTTCCCAGAAGGCCGTCGGCGCCGCCATCGAGTTCGCCCGCGCCACCGGCGCCAAGCTGACCGCCTACATGAGCCTGGAGGAATATCCGTTCCTGCCGACCAGCGACGCCACCCACGAGAAGCGCTCGGTGTTCGAGCAGCGCGTCGAGGCCGCCGCGCGCGCCGAGCTGTCGCGCATCGAAGCGTCCGCGGCGCTGGCCGGCGTGCCGTGCAACGCCGTCACCTCGGTTTCGGCCGCGCCGTACCGCGGCATCATCGCCACCGCCGCCGAGCAGGGCTGCGACGTGATCTTCATGGCATCGCACGGCCGCAGCGGCATCAGCGGCCTGCTGCTCGGCAGCGAAACGCAGAAGGTGCTCACGCACAGCACCATCCCGGTGCTGGTGTTCCGCTGAGCGCACGCGCGCCAGCCCTCCCTCCGCGCCCCGCTCACCGGGGCGCGTTGCCGTGCCCGGCGCCCTCGCCGGGCGCCGCCGGCCCCAAGCCGCGCGGCCGGTGCTGTACCATATCGCCCATCTTCCGAAATACCCCCTTGCGTCCCGAGGCAGGCCCCTCGCGCGGCCGGATTGTTTCCGCCGCGCCCGCGCCGCGCGCCGTGCGCGCCGATCGGGCCGGCAAGGCGGTGGCAAGCACGGGGGCGCCGGCAGCGGCCCTCCGTGCCAAACAGGTTTAATGGCAATGGGATTGCAGAAAAAGACGGACCCGGACCAGACGGCGGCGGAGGCTTCCGGCGCCAAGCACACGCCGATGATGCAGCAGTATCTGCGCCTCAAGGCCGACCATCCGGACACCTTGCTGTTCTACCGGATGGGCGACTTCTACGAGCTCTTCCATGACGACGCGGAGAAAGCCTCGCGGCTGCTGGACATCACGCTGACCGCGCGCGGCGCCTCCAACGGCGTGCCGATCCGCATGGCCGGCATTCCGTTCCACTCGGTGGACCAGTACCTCGCGCGCCTGGTCAAGCTGGGCGAGTCGGTGGCGATCTGCGAGCAGATCGGCGACCCCGCCACCAGCAAGGGGCCGGTGGAGCGCAAGGTGGTGCGCATCGTCACCCCCGGCACGCTGACCGACGCGGCGCTGCTGCCGGACAAGGCCGACACCTTCCTGATGGCGGTGCACCAGCACACCACGCGCCGCGGCGTGAGCAAGATGGGGCTGGCCTGGCTCAACCTCGCCAGCGGCGAGCTGCGCCTGATGGAGTGCGAAGTGGCGCAGCTGGGCCGCGAACTGGAGCGCATCCGCCCGGCCGAGCTGCTGTTCGCCGACGGCATCGAACTGCCGGCGCTGGCCTGCGCGCGCACGCGCCTGCCGGAATGGCATTTCGACCAGGAGGCCGGCACGCGCCGCCTGCGCGAGCAGCTCGGCGTGGCCAGCCTGGACCCGTTCGGCTGCGCCGGGCTGGGCGCGGCGCTGGGCGCGGTGGGCGCGCTGCTGAACTACGCCGCCTCCACCCAGGGCCAGTCGCTGCGCCACGTGCAGGGCGTGACGGTCGAGCGCGAATCGGAATTCGTCGGCCTGGACACCGCCACGCGCCGCAACCTGGAGCTGACCGAGACCCTGCGCGGCGGCGAGTCGCCCACGCTGTTCTCGCTGCTCGACACCTGCGCCACCACGATGGGCAGCCGCCTGCTGCGCCACTGGCTGCACCATCCGCTGCGCGACCGCGCGCTGCCGCAGGCGCGCCAGCAGGCCATCGGCGCGCTGCTGGAGCAGGGCATCGAGCCGCTGCGCGCGGCGCTGCGCCGGCTGTCCGACGTGGAGCGCATCACCGCGCGCCTGGCGCTACTCAACGCGCGCCCGCGCGACCTGTCCTCGCTGCGCGACACGCTGGCGGCGCTGCCCGAGGTGCAGGCCCGCGTGCGGCCCGACGAGGCCGCGCCGCTGCTGAGCCAGACCGTGGCCGAGCTGGCCGTGCCGCAGGACTGCCAGGCGCTGCTGGTGGCCGCGGTGGCGCCCGAGCCCGCCAGCGTGGTGCGCGACGGCGGCGTGATCGCGCGCGGCTTCGACGCCGAGCTCGACGAGCTGCGCGACATCTCCGAGAACTGCGGCCAGTTCCTGGTCGACCTGGAGACGCGCGAGCGCACCCGCACCGGCATCGCCAACCTGCGCGTGGAATACAACCGCGTGCACGGCTTCTACATCGAAGTGACCAACGGCCAGGCCGACAAGGTCCCCGACGACTACCGCCGCCGCCAGACGCTCAAGAACGCCGAGCGCTACATCACGCCCGAGCTCAAGGCCTTCGAGGACAAGGCGCTGTCGGCGCAGGACCGCGCGCTGGCGCGCGAGAAGCAGCTCTACGACGCGCTGCTGCAGCAGTTGCTGCCGCATATCGGCGAGCTGCAGCGCGTGGCCGGCGCGCTGGCCCGGCTGGACGTGCTGGCGGCGCTGGCCGAGCGCGCGCAGACGCTGGACTGGACCCGGCCCGAGCGCGTCGACGAGAACGCCATCGACATCGCGCAGGGCCGCCATCCGGTGGTGGAAGGCCAGCTCGCCTCGGAGTCGGTGCCGTTCATCGCCAACGACTGCCAGCTGACCGAGGCACGCAAGCTGCTGCTGATCACCGGCCCGAACATGGGCGGCAAGTCGACCTTCATGCGCCAGACCGCGCTGATCGTGCTGCTGGCCTGCGTGGGCGCCTACGTGCCCGCGCGGCGCGCGGTGATCGGCCCGATCGACCGCATCTTCACCCGCATCGGCGCGGCCGACGACCTCGCCGGCGGGCGCTCCACCTTCATGGTGGAGATGACCGAGGCGGCCGGCATCCTGCACAACGCCACCCCGGCCAGCCTGGTGCTGATGGACGAGATCGGCCGCGGCACCTCGACCTTCGACGGCCTCGCGCTGGCGTGGGCGATCGCGCGCCACCTGCTGGCGCACAACCGCAGCCACACGCTGTTCGCCACGCACTACTTCGAGCTCACGCAACTGCCGCAGGAGTTCACGCAGGCGGCCAACGTGCATCTCTCGGCGGTGGAGCACGGCGACGGCATCGTGTTCCTGCACGCCGTGCAGGACGGCCCGGCCAGCCAGAGCTACGGCCTGCAGGTGGCGCAGCTGGCGGGCGTGCCGCAGCCGGTGATCCGCGCCGCGCGCAAGCACCTGGCGTGGCTGGAGCAGCAGTCGGCCGACGCCACGCCCACGCCGCAGCTCGACCTGTTCGCCGCGCCGCCGGCGCCGGACGAGGAGGAATACGAGGACGACTACGCGCAGCCCGCCGCGGCGCAGGGCGGCGCGATGTCGCCGGAGCAGTCCGCGCTGCTCGACGCCATCGGCGGGCTCGACCCCGACAGCCTGACCCCGCGCGAGGCACTCGACGCGCTCTACCGGCTGCGGGCGCTGGCCAGGGATGCGGTAGCCACCGCATGACGCCGACCGGGCCGCGCCGCCGCCACGCGCCG
>NZ_AQPL01000612.1:0-5228 GCF_000395345.1 Cupriavidus sp. WS
CCTTGAAGGTCGGCCAGGAGCGCGTCGTGTTCATCGACAAGAACGTCCGCGTCGGCGTGCCCGCTGGCGTCAGCGAACGCCTACGGGTGCAGAGCGCGGGCGGCGCGGTGTACCTGCGCGCCAGCGAGCCGATCGAGCCCACACGGCTGCAACTGCAGGACGCCGACACGGGCGCGCTGATCCTGCTGGACATTGCGGCCGAGCCGCCCAAGGACGGGGAAGCCGAGCTGGAGCCGGTGCGCATCGTCGAGGGCAACAGCACCCCGGCACGCTATGGCGATCAGCCCGGCGATGCCGACGATGCCCCGGCACGCGCCCAGGACCCGACAGGCACGCGGGCAACGCGCCGCGAAACCCCGGTTCCGGTCGTGCTGACGCGCTATGCCGCGCAAAACCTCTACGCACCGCTGCGCACTGTGGAGCCGCTACCGGGCGTCATGCGGGTGAACCTGCGCCGCGACTTCGACCTCGGCACGCTGATGCCGACGCTGCCGGTGCGCGCGGTCGCGCTCGCGTCGTGGCGTCTGGAAGACCAGTGGGTCACGGCCGTGCGCCTGACCAATAGCAGCGGCGGCTGGATCACTCTCGACCCCCGCGTGCTGCAAGGCGACTTCCTCACCGCCACCTTCCAGCACGAAGCACTCGGCCCGCGCGGAACGCCCGAGGACACGACCGTGCTGTACCTGGTGACGCGCGGGCACGGCCTTGCCCAGTCGCTGCTGCCGGCGATCAACCGCTTCGACCCAGCCGCGCATTTGCCGCAACCCGAAGCCGAGGCCACCACCGCCAGCAAGGAGTCCCGCCATGCGCAGTAACGGACTCCTGAAGTGGTTGATGATCCCCGTGGCCCTGCTGGTGCTGTTCGTCGCCATCCGGATGTTTTCGGGTGGAAGCTCGTCTGCGCCTCCCGCCGCGGATGCCGGCGCCAAGCTCACGCCGGAGGAAATGAAGGCGCTGGGCATCGAGGGCGATACCCCCCGCGATACCGTAGCGACGCTCGTGGCGCAGGTGAAGCAGTTGCGCACCGAGCTTCAGACGGTCCTGTCCGACAACAAGTCCCAGCGCGAGGAGAACCAGCGCCTGCGCCAACGCGAGAACTCGATCGACCAGCGCATCAATTCGGCCCTCGAATCCGAGCGCTCCAACCTGCGCCGCGACCAGCAGCAGGCGGCCAGCGAGCGCCAGCAGACCGAGGGGCTGCTCGCCGACCTACAGCGGCGCTTGGAAAGCATCGGCGGGCGTGGCGGCGGCCACGCCGATCTACCCGTGGGCCTGGGACTGCGTGACGGCGACGAGGCAGGCATGGAAGGCGGCGTGCGCTGGGTCGAGCCGAACGACGCTAAGCCCGCTGATGGGCGTAACGGCAGTCGTGCCACGGGTGGCGGCACGAGCTTTCCGACGAGCTTCGGCCCTGCGCAGAGCACGCTGGAAACCACGGCGAAAACCGTGGCGAACGCGGGCGCCCGCGCCGCAGGCGTCAAGAGCGCCAAGCCGGTCTATACGGTGCCTACCAACTCGACGCTGATGGGGTCGGTGGCTATGACGGCGCTGATCGGCCGCGTGCCGATTGACGGCACGGTCAACGATCCGTATCCGTTCAAAGTCCTGGTCGGCCCCGACAACCTCACGGCAAACGGCATCGACATTCCCGATGTGGCCGGCGCCGTGTTTTCCGGCACTGCCTCGGGCGACTGGACGCTCTCTTGTGTGCGCGGCCAGGTGCGCAGCATCACCTTTGTGTTCCATGACGGAACCATTCGGACGATTCCCGAAGACCGCGACGGCAACCAGCAGAACAATCAGCAGCGCGACGGATTGGGCTGGATCAGCGACCCGTATGGCATTCCTTGCGTCAGTGGAGAGCGGCGCAGCAACGCCCAGCAATACCTCGGTTCGCAGGCGCTCATCACCGCGGCGGGTGCGGGCGTGGCCTCGCTTATCGACAGCGACAGCGGCCAGATGTCCTACGTGGGCGCAGACGGTTCCATCGGCAGCGTCGGCATTTCCAGCAACGAAGCCGTAGGTCGCATCCTGGCCGGTGGCGTGCGGGACATGGCCGATTGGGTGAACAAGTTGTACGGCCAGGCCTTCGCCGCCGTCTATGTCCAACCCGGCGCGAAGGTCGCCGTCCATCTCGAAAAGCCGCTCGCCATCGATTTCGATCCCGAAGGCCGCAAGGTCGATCACCGCGCAGGAGAAAGCCATGCTCTCGAACTTGAATAAGGGCCTGGCGCTGGCTCTTGCCGTCGCGGTGCTCGGCGGCTGCGCCACCAGTAAGGAAAAGCTGCTGCCGCACGGCGACAGCACAATGATGGACATCTGGCAGACCAACGCCGGCGACGGCGGCGGTGGCGCCGGCCAAGTGGCGCGCAGGCAATTGCTCGATGCACGCCAGAGCCTGCGCCGGCCGCTGACCGACGCCGACGTGCAGGCCGCGCCCGCCGAGCAGATGCGCTACACGCGGACCGCGCGCAACGAGGTCTATCGCCAGTTCCAGCGTCTGCCCAATCCCGACCTGGTGATGTACGTGTACCCGCATCTGGCGGGCACGGACCCCGTGCCGGTTCCGGGCTACACGACGGTCTTCCCCCTCTACCAGCGCGTGCAGTACGCCATGCCGGGCGAGCGCGTGGAGGACTACTGATGCGCTGGAAACTCCCCTGGCCGAAGCTGGCCGCATCCGGCGCTGGCGAGGACGAGCAGCCGGACGGCTGGCAGCGCCACGTCGAGACCTTGCGACAGGCCGGCATCCCTGAACCCGGCGCGGCGGTCCAGGACCGCAGGCCGGCGACCTTGGCAGACGAGCAGGCGCTGTACGACGTCGCGCCGTCCTTCACGGAACTGCTGCCTTGGGTGGAGTTTCTGCCCCAATCGAAGTCCATGCTGCTGGAGGACGGGCAATCGGTCGCGGCCTTCTACGAGCTGGTGCCGCTGGGCACCGAAGGTCGGGAACCCGGCTGGCTCGCGCATGCCCGAGATGCGCTCGAAAACGCGCTGCAAGACTCGTTCGACGAACTGGACGAGAACCCCTGGGTGCTTCAGCTCTACGCGCAGGACGAGCCCAGCTTCGACCAGTACATGCAGACCCTGCGCGACTACGTGCAGCCGCGCGCCCGCGGCACGGCGTTCACGGAGTTCTATTTGCGCTTCTTCGGCCACCACCTGCGGGCGGTGGCCAAGCCGGGCGGGCTGTTCGAGGACACGGTGGTCACGCGGCTGCGCTGGCGGGGTCAGACGCGGCGCGTGCGCATGGTCGTCTATCGCCGGGCCACCGGACAGGCGAGCCGCCGCGGCCAGACGCCAGAACAAATGCTCAATATCGTCTGCGACCGCCTGTGCGGCGGGCTGGCGAACGCTGGCATCCAGGCTCGGCGCATGGATGCGGCCGGGGTTCACGATTGGCTTTTGCGCTGGTTCAACCCGCGCCCAACTCTGCTGGGGCCGGGCGTGGAAGACCGCGAGCGGTTCTACGCGCTCGCGCGCTACCCTGACGAGACCGAGGAAGGCGAGATCGAGCTTGCGAGCGGGCGTGATTTCAGCCAGCGGCTGTTCTTCGGCCAGCCGCGATCCGACGTGGCGCACGGCACCTGGCACTTCGACGGCATGCCGCATCGCGTGCTGATCACCGACCGCCTGCGCATGCCGCCCGGCACGGGGCACTTGACCGGCGAAACCCGCAAGGGCGATGCGATCAACACCCTGTTCGACCAGATGCCGGAAGACACGCTGATGTGTCTCACGATGGTTGCCACACCGCAGGATGTCCTGGAAGCGGACCTCAACCACCTGGCAAAGAAGGCCGTGGGAGAGACGCTGGCGTCGGAGCAGACGCTCAAGGACGTGCAGGAGGCCCGCTCGCTGATCGGCAGCGCGCATAAGCTCTACCGGGGAACTCTGGCGTTCTACCTGCGCGGGCGCGACGAGGCGGAACTGGACCGGCGCGGGCTGGACTTGGCGAACGTCATGCTCAATGCCGGCTTGCAGCCGGTGCGCGAGGACGACGAGGTGGCGCCGCTCAACAGCTACTTGCGCTGGCTACCGTGCTGCTACAACCCCGGCCAGGATCGGCGCAAGTGGTACACCCAACTGATGTTCGCCCAGCACGCGGCGAACCTGTCGCCGGTGTGGGGCCGCGCCCAGGGTACGGGGCACCCCGGCATCACGATGTTCAACCGCGGTGGTGGGCCGATCACCTTCGACCCGCTCAACCGCCTGGACCGGCAGATGAACGCGCATCTGTTCCTGTTCGGTCCCACCGGCTCCGGTAAGAGCGCCACACTCAACAACCTCTTGAACCAGGTCACGGCCATCTACCGGCCGCGCCTCTTCATCGTGGAAGCCGGCAACAGCTTCGGCCTGTTCAGCGATTTCGCCAAGCGCCTGGGCCTCACCGTAAACCGGGTCAAGCTGTCACCTGGCTCGGGCATCAGCCTCGCGCCATTCGCCGATGCGCGCCGGCTGATCGAGACGCCAAGCGACGTGCAGACGCTCGATGCCGATGCGCTGGATGAAGACCTACCACCGGATGCCTCGGCCATGGAGGCGGACGAACAGCGTGACGTGCTGGGCGAACTGGAGATCACGGCGCGTTTGATGATCACGGGCGGCGAAGACAAGGAAGAAGCCCGGATGACGCGGGCCGATCGCTCGCTCATCCGCCAGTGCATCCTCGACGCCGCCGAGCACTGCGTGGCCGAGAAGCGCACGGTCCTCACGCGCGACGTGCGCAATGCGCTGCGCGCCCGGGGCCAGGACCCGACACTGCCCGAGATGCGCCGCGTGCGGCTGCTGGAGATGGCAGACGCGATGGACATGTTCTGCCAAGGCACGGACGGCGAAATGTTCGACCGCGACGGCACGCCGTGGCCCGAAGCCGACATCACGCTGGTGGATCTGGCGACCTACGCTCGTGAGGGCTACAACGCCCAGCTCTCCATCGCTTACATCAGCCTGATCAGCACGGTGAACAACATCGCCGAGCGCGACCAGTATCTGGGCCGCCCGATCATCAACGTGACCGACGAAGGGCACATCATCACGAAGAACCCGCTGCTCGCGCCCTACGTGGTCAAGATCACGAAGATGTGGCGCAAGTTGGGGGCCTGGTTCTGGCTCGCGACGCAGAACATCGACGACCTGCCGCGTGCCGCAGAGCCCATGCTCAACATGATCGAGTGGTGGATCTGCCTGTCGATGCCGCCGGACGAGGTGGAGAAGATCGCCCGGTT
>NZ_AQPL01000613.1:0-2330 GCF_000395345.1 Cupriavidus sp. WS
AGCCCCGCGGCGAGCGCCAGCCCGGCCGCGACAAGCCCCGCCGCCGCGCGGATCGCCGCGCGGGCCGGGCGGGGCCGCGAAATCTTGCTCATGATGCCTGTCCTGTTGACCTGTGACTGCATTGGAGTAGCGACAGCCATGCTAGTTCGATTGCCCTGTCCGCCGCGGCGTTCCGCGCCGCGCTCAGTACAGCGGCGCGCGCGTGCGGAAGTAGATGCCGTGCGGCGAGCGGCCCACGCGGATGGTCTTGACCAGCTTGCGGCTGGCCACGTCGATCAGGCCGACCGAGCGCGCCCAGCGGAAGCTCACCCACAGCGTCTTGCCGTCGGCGGTCAGTTCCATGTCGTCCGGGCCGGGCGGCAGGCCGGTGATGTCGCCGACCTTGGTCAGGGTCTGCTGGTCGACGATGCTGATGGTGCCGGACACGCGGTTGGACAGGAACAGGTGGCGCTTGTCGCCCACCGCGCGGAAATTGTGCGCGCCCTTGCCGGTCGGGATCTGCTTGACCACGGTGCGGGTATGCCAGTCGATCACGGCGACGTAGTCGGCGCCGGTCATGCCCACCAGCAGGTACTTCTGGTCGGGCGTGACCCACACGCCGGCCGGCGCCGAGCCGGCGTCCATGCGCCACATCACGCTCTGCGTGGGCAGGTCGATGGCGACCACCTCGTTGGAGTCCTGCAGCGTGACGAAGGCCACGCGGCTGTCGGCGGTGAAGGCGATGTGGCTCGGCGTCTTGGCCAGCGGCAGCTGCTTGGCCAGCTTGAGCGCCTTGCCGTCCCAGCGGTACAGGTCGACGCGGTCGAGGCGGTTGCCGGTGGTGACGAACCACTTCTGGTCGGGCGAGAAGCCGATCTGGTAGGGATCGTCGATGTTGGGAACGCGCTGCTGGACCTTGCCGGTGACGGGGTCGAGGAAGACCAGGTCGTTGCCCACCGCGTTGGCGACGATCAGCGATTTGTCGTCGGGCGTGGCGATCAGGTGATGGGGTTCCTTGCCGATCGGGAAGGTCTCCAGCACCTTCTGCGTGTCCTTGTCGATCAGGGTGACGGTGGCATCACCCGAATTGAGGACCACCACGACTTCCGCCGAGGCCGGCGCCGCTGCCATCCCCAGGGCCAGGGTGCCGAGCATGGCAAACCCGGAAACTACACGACGCAATGCGAGCATAAGACCGTTAGGCAAAAGACTGAATCGGGCATTCTAACGTTTCAGGGCCGCGATCCGATGACCTGAAGCAACAAACTAACACTTCGTCACAATGTCGCAAGGTGCACCGGCCCGCACACGGAAAGCCGCGGGGAAAGCCTCGGCTTTCCCCGCCGTCCAACGCTCACCGCTGCATGGATTCCCACACCTTCTGCAGCCGCTTCACCGACATCGGCACCGGCGTGCGCAGCTCCTGCGCGAACAGCGCCACGCGCAGCTCTTCGAGCATCCAGCGGAACTCGTCCAGGCGCGCGTCCTCCACGCCCCGGCCCTGCTGGCGCAACTGTTTCTCGGCGCGCTGCCACTGCTGCAGCAGTGGCGTCATGTCCTGCAGGCGCTGGGCGTCGCGCGCGGGATCGCCCTTGATCTTGTCGATGCGCATGGCGATGCCCTTCAGGTAGCGCGGGAAATGCACCAGCTGCTGGTAAGGCGTGTCCGTCACGAACTGCTTGCCCATCAGCCGCGCCAGCTGCGCTTCCATGTCGGCGTGCGCGGCGGCGAACGGCCTGGCCTGCACCAGCTTGCGCGGCAGCGTGGCGTACTCGGCCAGCACCGCGCCCACCAGCCGGGCGATTTCCTGCGCCAGCAGGTTCAGGCGCGAGCGCCCTTCTTCCTTGCGCGCGGCGAACTCGGCCTCGTTGCGCGGCAGCGGCGCCTGCAGGCAGGCCCGCTCCAGCGCCACCGTGACGATCTGGTCGCGCAGCATTTCCTGCGTGCCCAGCGTCATGTACTGCATGGCCATCTGCTGCAGGCCGGGAATGTTCTTTTCCAGGAACTTCACCTGCTCGCGCAATTGCAGCACGAACAGGCGGCGCAGCCCGGCGTGGTGCACGCGCACCGCTTCCTGCGGGTCGTCGAACACCTCCACGTCGCAATGCGCGCCGTGGTCGACCAGCGCCGGATAACCGAACAGCGTCTGGTTGCCCTTGCGGATCTCCAGCAGTTCCGGCAGCTCGCCGAACGACCAGCTGGTCAGGCCTTCGTACTGGCCCGGCTCGGCCGCCGGCGCCTGCGAGGCGGACTGCGCGGCGATGCTCTGGAACGACTGCTGCGCCTGCCCGCCCAGCTCGGCGCGCAGTTGCGCCAGATTGCGGCCCATGTCGAGCTGGCGGCCGTGCTCG
>NZ_AQPL01000614.1:0-2900 GCF_000395345.1 Cupriavidus sp. WS
ATTGCGGCCCATGTCGAGCTGGCGGCCGTGCTCGTCGATGACCTTGAAGTTCATCGCGTGGTGGGCCGGCAGCGTCTCCAGCTTGAAGTCCGCGCGCCTGACCAGCGTGCCGGTCTGCGCGCGGATGTCGGCGATCAGCACGTCGAGCAGCTCGCCCTCGCCGAACGGGTTGCGCTCGACGAAGCCGGCCGCGTAGTCGGGCAGCGGCACGCAATGCCGGCGCAGCTTCTGCGGCAGCGACTTGAGCAGCAGGTGCACCTTCTCCTTGACCATGCCCGGCACCAGCCAGTCGGCCCGCTCGGGGCGCACCTGGTTGAGCGCGTACAGCGGCACGGTCAGCGTCACGCCGTCGCGGTGGCTGCCGGGCTCGAAGTGGTAGGTCAGCGCCATGTCCACGCCGGCCACCGGCAGGATCTTGGGGAACAGGTCGGTGGTGATGCCGGCCGCCTCGTGGCGCATCAACTCCTCGCGGTTCAGGTAGAGCAGCTTGCGGTCGCGCGCGCTCTCGGCCTGGTACCACTGCTCGAAGGTGGCCTGCTGGTGGATGTCGGCCGGGATCAGGCGGTCGTAGAACGCGAAGATCAGCTCGTCGTCGACCAGCACGTCCTGGCGGCGCGCCTTGTGCTCGAGATTCTCGATCTCGCGCGTGAGGCGCTGGTTGTGCGCGAAGAACGGCAGCCGGGTGTCGAACTCGCCTTCCACCAGCGCGCGCCGGATGAACAGCTCGCGCGCCTCGGCCGGATTCATCGGCCCGTAGTGCACGCGGCGGTGCTGGTAGACCACCAGCCCGTACAGCGTGGCGCGCTCCATCGCCATCACCTGGCCCGACTTCTTCTCCCAGTGCGGATCGCTCCAGCTCACCTTGAGCAGGTGGCGGCCCACCTGCTCCAGCCATTCCGGCTCGATGCGCGCGAGCGTGCGCGCGAACAGGCGGCTGGTCTCGATCAGCTCGGCGGCGATGATCCAGCGGCCCACCTTGCGCGCGATCAGCGAGCCGGGCCACAGGTGGAACTTGATGCCGCGCGCGCCCAGGTATTCGCGCCCGCGGCCGTCGGCCTCGTCGAGCTTGCAGCCGACGTTGCCGAGCAGGCCGGTCAGCAGCGCCTTGTGCACCTGCTCGTAGGTCGGCTCGCTCTCGTTGAGGCGCCAGCCCTGCTCGGTCACGGTGGTCAGCAGCTGCGAATGCACGTCGCGCCATTCGCGCAGGCGCACGTGCGAGAGGAAGCTGGCGCGGCACTGGTCCTGCAACTGGCGGTTGGTCTTCTTGTGCGCCACCGCTTCCTCGAACCACTTCCAAAGCTTGACCCAGCCGAGGAACTCGGACTTCTCGTCCATGAACTTGCGGTGCGCCTGGTCGGCGGCTTCCTGCGCCTCCTGCGGACGGTCGCGCGGGTCCTGCACCGACAGCGCGCTGGCGATGATCAGCACCTCGCGCAGGCAGTGATGCTCGCGCGCGGCCAGGATCATGCGCGCCACGCGCGGGTCCAGCGGCAGGCGCGCGAGCTGGCGGCCGGTCTGGGTCAGCGCATTGGCGTCGTCGCCCGCGCTCTCGACCGCGCCGAGCTCCTGCAGCAACTGGTAGCCGTCGGCGATGGCGCGGCCCAGCGGCGGCTCGATGAACGGGAACTGCTCGATCGCCGTCAGCCTGAGCGCCTTCATGCGCAGGATCACCGCGGCCAGCGAGGAGCGCAGGATTTCCGGATCGGTGAAACGCGCGCGGCCGATGAAGTCCGATTCCTCGTAGAGCCGGATGCACACGCCGTCCGCCACCCGGCCGCAGCGCCCGGCGCGCTGGTTGGCGGCGGCCTGCGAGATTGCCTCGATCTGCAGCTGCTCGACCTTGTTGCGGTACGAGTAGCGCTTGACGCGCGCCAGCCCGGTATCGACCACGTAGCGGATGCCGGGCACGGTCAGCGAGGTCTCGGCCACGTTGGTGGCCAGCACGATGCGGCGCGCGTTGGACGGGCGGAACACGCGCTCCTGCTCCTGCACCGACAGCCGCGCGAACAGCGGCAGTATCTCCGTGTGCGGCGGATGGTGCTTGCGCAGCGCCTCGGCCGCCTCGCGGATCTCGCGCTCGCCGGGCAGGAACACCAGCACGTCGCCGGGGCCGAGCCGGCACAGCTCGTCCACGGCCTCGACGATGCCGTCGAACAGGTCGCGGTCCTTGCTCTGCGCCGACTTGGGCGCGCCGTCGGCCGGCGCGTCCTTCTCGATCGGGCGGTAGCGGATCTCCACCGGGTACAGCCGCCCGCTCACCTCGATCACCGGCGCCGGCTTGCCGCGCTGCGCGAAATGCTCGGCGAAGCGGTTGGCGTCGATGGTGGCCGAGGTGATGATGAGCTTGAGGTCCGGGCGCTTCGGCAGGATCTCCTTGAGGTAGCCGATCAGGAAATCGATGTTGAGGCTGCGCTCGTGCGCCTCGTCGATGATGATGGTGTCGTAGGCGCGCAGCAGCGGGTCGGTCTGGGTTTCCGCCAGCAGGATGCCGTCGGTCATCAGCTTGACCGAGGCGCCCGGCGACATGGTGTCGTTGAAGCGCACCTGGTAGCCCACGTGCTCGCCCAGCGGCGTGCCGATCTCCTGCGCGATGCGCTTGGCCGTGGAAGTGGCGGCGATGCGGCGCGGCTGGGTATGGCCGATCAGCCCGCCGCTGCCGTCCGTGCCGGGGCCGCGCCCGATCGACAGGCAGATCTTGGGCAGCTGGGTGGTCTTGCCGGAGCCGGTCTCGCCCGAGACGATCACCACCTGGTGGTCGCGTAGCGCCTGCGCAATCTCCTCGCGGCGCGCCGACACCGGCAGCGCCTCGGGGAAGGTCAGCGGCGGCAGCGGCGTGGCGACGCGGCGCGGGCGGGCGGCGGCTTCCGCGCGCGGCCGGCCCTCGCGCGGCGGCCTGGGCG
>NZ_AQPL01000615.1:0-1672 GCF_000395345.1 Cupriavidus sp. WS
GCAAAGCCAGGCGGCATGCGGGTTTGCGGTTTGGCACCGCACATCCGGCGCGGGGCCGCGCGATGCGATGGCCCCGGCGGCTGGCGGGCCGCGGCCAACACCGCGCCGCCATGTGTTCGTTGGCGCGCGACACCTCGCCACGCCCGCGCGCGCCGCGCGGCGCTTGTGCCGCCTCTGCATCGCCCGTGCGTCGCCCAGGCGATGCACGCGAGGTTTGCGATTGGCATGAGTGCGCACTAGTATCCATCGTGGGCAGGTACTCGCCGGCGGACGGCGGGTAGGCGCTCAATGCGCGACTTCGCGCTACCACGTCGCGGCTGCACCGATGGCTAGCATTCCGGATCTGATACGAACCTTCCAGAGCGGTGGTCTTTCGCACGAAGAGCTGTTTGCCCGCATCGACCGCACCCTGGCCGCGGACCACGCCAGCGCGCGGCAGTTGGCGGACATGCTCAGCGAGGAAAACACGCGCGTGCCGCTGCCGCCCGGCGTCTACGAGGAAGTGCTGCGCCGCATCGAGCGCCGCGGCGCCACGCAGTTCGAGGAAGGCGGCGAAGAAACCCGCATGGAGACCGGGCCGGCGGGCGCGCCTTTCATGTCGTCCCCGCCCGCGTCGTCTCCTTCGTCTCCTTCATCGTCCCCGGCGTCCGCCGAGGGCGCGGGCCAGGCGCTGCCCGCGGGCGAGCCGGCCAAGGGCGTGGGCGATACGCTCAACGGCCGCTTCGTGCTGGAGGAATGCCTCGGCGTGGGTGGCATGGGCACGGTCTACAAGGCGCTCGACCTGCGCAAGCTGGAAGCCTCCGACCGCCGGCCCTACATCGCCATCAAGGTCCTCAACGTACAGTTCCGCGGCCACCCCAAATCGCTGATCGCGCTGCAGCGCGAGGCGCGCAAGGCGCAGACGCTGGCGCACCGGAACATCGTCACCGTCTACGACTTCGACCGCGACGGCTCGGTGGTCTACCTGACGATGGAGTACCTGCAGGGCAAGTCGCTCAACCGCATCCTGCGCGCGCCGGACTTCACCGGCATGCCCTATGCCAAGGCGCTGCCCATCATCACCGGCATGGCGCGCGCGCTGTCCTACGCGCACGAGCGCGGTTTTGTCCACTGCGACTTCAAGCCCGCCAACGTCTTCATCACCGATTCCGGCGAAGTGAAGGTGATCGACTTCGGCATCGCGCGCGTGTTCCAGCAGCCGGCCGACGACGCCGATCCCACCGTGTTCGACCCCGGCACGCTCGGCGGCATGACGCCGGCCTATGCCAGCCCCGAGATGTTCGAGCACCGCGAGCCGGACCCGCGCGACGACATCTACGCGCTGGCCTGCGTGACCTACGAACTGCTCACCGGGCGCCATCCCTACGAGCGGCTCTCGGCCAACCAGGCGCGCAGCGGCGGCCTCAAGCTGCAGCGGCCGAAGCTGCTCGCGCGCGGCCAGTGGCGCGCGCTGCGCGCCGCGCTGTCGTTCGACCGCGCCACGCGCACGCCCACCGTGGCGCGCTTCCTGGCGGACCTCGGCGCCGCGCGCGGCGGCATGCCGCCGCTGGCGCGCGTCGGCGCGGCGGCGCTCGCCGGCGTGCTGGTGGCCGGCGGCCTCGGCTACTTCGCGTGGCGCATGCGCGGCGCCGATACCCGGCCGCCGCCTGAGCAGGCCGCCGCCGGCGCGCCC
>NZ_AQPL01000616.1:0-3438 GCF_000395345.1 Cupriavidus sp. WS
CGCCCGCGGCGCCAGCGCAGGCCCCGGCGCCGCGGGCCATGTCGATGCAGGCGGTGGCGGCGGTGCTGGCGCGCCAGCCGTGCTCGCTGCTGGCCGCCTCGGCGCGCGGCGAGCACGCGCTGCAGGTGCGCGGTTTCGTGGCCGAGCGCGTCGGCACCAGGCGGCTGCAGGAAGACCTCGGCGCGGTGCCCGGCGTGCAGGCGGTGAACCTCGACGTGCAGCCGCTCGGCGACGACAAATGCGACGTGGCGCGGCTGGTGTCGCCGTACTGGTCCGGGCGCCGCGCCGGCGACGCGCTCGCCACTATCCGCACGCGCGCGCGCAACGGGCAGCTCGGCGAAGGCACGCCGCTGGTGGTGGACATCACCACGCCGCCGTTCGATACCTACGTCTACGTGGACTACTACATGGCCGACGGCCGCGTCGTGCACATGGTGCCGAGCAGCCGCTCGCGCGCCAACCAGGCGCCGGCCGGCTACAGCGCGAGCGTGGGCAGCATGGGCGACTGGGTGGTGGGCAGGCCGTTCGGCACGGAGCTGATCGTGCTGCTCGCCACGCCGGCGCCGCTGTTCGACGCGCTGCGGCCCGAGGCGGAGCCGCGGCAGGACTACCTGCGCGCGCTCGACCGCCAGCTCGGGCCGATGGCCGCGAAGTACGGCGAGGACCATATCGGCGCCGACATGGCCCAGATTTCCACGCACGCGCGCTGAGCGCGCGCGGCGGCTACTTCAGGTCGCGCGCGACGCGGAAGCCGTTCTGCGACTGGCGCACGCTGGCGCTGTACTTGAAGCGGGTGGAGGACAGCATGTAGCTGGCGCCCTCCTGCCACGAGCCGCCGCGGATCACGCGCACGCTGCAGCCCGGCTCGTCCCAGGCCCGTCCGTCGGCCGGCGCGCCCTTGTAGGAGACGTGCCAGCAGTCGGCCACCCATTCCCACACGCTGCCGTTCACGTCGTGCAGGCCGAAGCCGTTGGCGGCGAAGGAGCCGGCGTTGGCCGGCGCGTCGGCGCTCCAGGGCTCGCCGCAGTCCTTGCAGTTGGCGGTGCCCTTGCGCATCTGGTCGCCCCACCAGTAGAGCGTGGCGGTGCCGCCGCGCGCCGCGTATTCCCATTCGGCCTCGGTGGGCAGGCGGTAGCGCTTGCCGCTGGCCTTGCTCAGCCACGCCGCGTACTGCTGGGCATCGTCCCAGCTGACGTCGCGCATGGGCGCGTTGCGTGCCGCGCCGGCCACGGTGGCGATGCGCGGGCAGCCGCCGCCGTCGGCGCAGGCATTCCATTGCTCGACCGTGACCTCGTACTTGCCGATCGCGAACGGCTGGCCGATGGCCACGTGATGGGGCGGCTTCTCGGTCGGGTCGCCGCCGTTGCTGCCCATCGTGAAGGCGCCCGCCGGCACGCTGTGCAGCACCGGGCAGGCCGGGCAGTCCTTGAGCTCGCCGGGCTTGACGTCGACCGTGACGGCGCCGCTGGCCACTTCGCGCTGCCTGATTGACGCGGACGACGCAGAGGACGCGGACGAGGGCGCGGATGCGGATGTGCCGGCGGCGGGCGCCGGCTGCACCTTGCCGCTCTGCGCGCGTGCCGGCGGCGTAACCGAGCCTTGCGCGGTACCCTGCGCGGCGGATGGCGCGGTGGACGGCGCCGGCGCGGCGCGCGGCCGCTCGGCGGCAGTCCCCGCATCGGTCTTCGGCGCGCTCGCGCGCAGGCGCTCGATGCGCGCGCGCGCCAGCGGCGCGAAGCGGCCGTTGGGATAGGCCTTCAGGTAGGCCTCGTAGTCGCTGGCGAAATTGCTGTTCTTGATCGATTCCCAGAAGGTCAGCTCGTATTGCTCGTCGCTGTCCTTGGGCAGGATGCCGCGCTGCGCGTACAGCGCCGGCGAGACCCGTGCCGGCTCGGCGGCGCCGGCCGCGGCAAGGCCGGCTGTCGCGCCGGTGGTTGCGTGCGTTGCCGCGCCGAGCGGCAACGGCGCCGCCAGCGCCGACGATACCCACGGCTGCTGGGCGTGCGCGGTCCGCGCGCCGACGATGCGGCCGGCCTCGCGCAGCGCGGACTCGGCGTCGGCGCCGGGCGCGGCCAGCGTGCGCAGCAGCGCCGCGGTGAAGACGCCATGCCGCGCGCCGTCGCTGGCGGTGGTGCCCGGCGCGGCGGCATAGGCGATCACGGTGCCCGCGGGCGCGGCGGGCGGCGTGACGGCGGCGCCACGATAGGGATCGTCCAGGCAGGTGTCGAGGATCAGCACATTGCGCGCGCCGGGCCGCGCCGCCGGCATGCTGGCCAGCACCACGTCCAGCGCCGTGCCCGCCGTCAGCAGGCGGTGCGGCGCGCGACCGTCGGCATCGACCGGCAGCAGCACCGGCGTGGCACCGGCCGCGAGGCCGTGCCCGGCGAAATAGAACAGGCCCACGCCGCCGCCCGCGAGCCGCCCGCGGAACTCGGCCAGCGCGCGCGCCATGCCCGCGTGGTCGAGGTCCTCGCGCAGCAGGACGTCGAAGCCGAGCGTGGCCAGCGTGTCGCGCATCGCGCGCGCGTCGCCGCGCGCGTTCGGCAGCGGGGCGCCGGCATAGGCGGCGTTGCCGATCACCAGCGCCACGCGCGCCGGCTCGCCGGGAATCTGCGTGGTCGCGGCTTCGGCGCGCACGACCGCGGCCAGGCCGACCAGGCACACGACAAGGAGGGTTCGCCACATATGCAGGCCTTGTTCGTACCGCGCGGAAGGTCATCGCCGCGCCGCGCGCCGGCTGTGCCAGTTGTACCGGCCGTGCCGCGCGAAACGCGATGATGCCCGGCCGGTACGGCGGGGCCGCGCTGCGGGTGCTACGGCAGCATGCAGCGCGGGCGGCACCGGCCGGCTCAATCCACCATAGCACAGCGATTGTGAATCCGGAGGTGCTTTGCAGCGCCGGGTGGCGCCGCGAGCCCACCGCCTGCCGCGCGCGCCGCGCGGCAGGGTGCGCCGAGTATCTTTTTGCGTTTTTCCGTTCTAAGCTGGAGGACGAAAATGCTCGGGCGCCGGTCAGGAGCAAGAAAAAATCCACACCGCACACGCGGCACGGATCGTCGTAGGGGAGGGCTTTCAGATGCACAGGCGAACCGTGCTCGGCACCGTGGCAGCAGCGCTGCTGGCTCCGCTGCCCTCGATCTCCTTCTCCACGCCCGCCCCGCCCAATGCCGAGGTCTACATCATCTGGCCGCCCGACGGCGCCGTGATCGACGGCGGCAAGTTCTGGGTGCGCATGGGGCTGCGCAACATGGGCGTCGCGCCCAAGGGCGTGGACATGCCGAACGTCGGCCATCATCACCTGCTGATCGATACCGACCTGCCGCCGATGGACAAGGAAATCCCCAACGACCGCAACCACCTGCACTTCGGCGCGGGCGAGACCGAGGCGCGCATCGAGCTGCCGCCGGGCAAGCACACGCTGCAACTGCTGCTTGGCGA
>NZ_AQPL01000617.1:0-5169 GCF_000395345.1 Cupriavidus sp. WS
ATCGGCGCGGCGACGAGAACCAGCGCCGTCAGCACGCCGGCGCGGGCGCCGTACCAGCGCGCCGCGGCCAGCGCGGAAACGAGCAGCCCGGCCATGCCGGACAGCGCCACGCACAGCCGCGCCTGCCAGTCGCCCACGCCGAAGGCGCCATAGGCGAGCGCCGTCATCCACATGTGGAAGGGCGGCTTCTCGAAATACTTGAGCGCGTTGTAGCGGATCGTGACCCAGTCGCCGCTGGCGAACATCTCGCGCGAGATCTCGGCGTAGCGGCCTTCGTCGGAACTGAGCAGGTGCCTCAGGTCCAGCGTGCCGAACCACAGCAGCAGCACCAGCAGGCAGACCGGCAGCAGCACGGCGACCGGCACGTCGCCGTAGCTGCGCGCGGTCAGCCGCTGCATGAAACCCGCGGTTCGGTTGCGGAGCGCCATCGACATGATCCGCGGAGCGCAGGTCGGGCAGGTCCGTCGTCCAGTGGAAGGCATGGGCGTTCGTGATGGTTGAGCATGGGCCGGCGTGAAGCTGCTGCCGGCGGCCGAGGCGGTCGAAGGTGCCGATCCGTTCCGCGACCGATGGCCTCGCCGGCGACATGCCAGTCGGCGGCGGCACGCTGCATGGGATCGCAGGGCGGTCCGACTGGCACCAGCCTAGCGCGGGCTCCCTTAAGAAAGAATTAAGGCCGGCAAGGCAACGGCGAAGCGGCATCTGCGCCGCGGTGAAGGGCCTGTCCTTAATGCAGCCTTAAGTATGCGGCTGCTAGCATGCCCCGCATCGATCACCAGCATCCTCCTGAGGCAATATTCATGCGCGCACCGGAATCCAGCGGTGAGGCTGCAGCGGCAGCCGGCGGACTCGACCCGGAGGACTGGGCGGCCTGCCGGCGCCAGGGCCACAGGATGCTCGACGACATGTTCGACTATCTGCAGACCATCCGCGAGCGGCCGGTCTGGCAGCCGGCTCCGCCGGCGGTCCGGCAGCGCTTCACCGAAGCGCTGCCAGGGCGGCCGAGTTCGCTCGAAGCCGTGCACGATGATTTCATGCGGGACATCCTGCCCTACACCGTGGGCAATGCGCATCCCGGTTTCATGGGCTGGGTGCACGGCGGCGGCACGGTGGCCGGCATGCTGGCCGAAATGCTGGCGGGCGGGCTCAACGCCAACCTGGGCGGGCGCGACCATATCCCCATTGAGGTGGAACGCCAGGTGCTGCGCTGGGTGATCGAACTGTTCGATTTTCCGCAGGATGCCAGCGGCCTGTTCCTGACCGGCTCCTCGATGGCCAACATGATCGGCGTGCTGGTGGCGCGCACGCGCGCGCTCGGCACGACGGTGCGCGCGCAAGGCACGGCGCGCATGCGGGCCGTGCCGGTGGCCTATGCCTCGACGCTGGCGCATGGCTGCATCGCCCAGGCAATGGACCTGGCGGGACTGGGGCGCGAGCAACTGCGCCCGATTGCCGTCGACGCGCACGGCCGCATGCGGCTCGACGAACTGCGCGCGCGCATCGCCCAGGACCGCGCCCGCGGCTTCCAGCCTTTCCTGGTGGTGGGCACCGCCGGCACGGTGGATACCGGGGCCATCGACGACCTGGCCGGGCTCGCGCGCATCGCCGCGGGCGAGCGGCTGCACTTCCACGTCGACGGCGCGTTCGGCGCGCTGGCCATGCTGTCCCCCGAACTGGCCCCGCGCCTGGACGGCATCGCGCAGGCGGACTCGATCGCGTTCGATTTCCACAAATGGCTGCAGGTGCCCTACGACGCGGGCTTCGTCCTGGTGCGGGACCGGCAATTGCACCTGGACACCTTCTCCACGCAGCACGGCACCTACCTGAGCCGTGCCGGGCGGGGGCTGGCCGCCGGCTCGCCGTGGCCGAGCGACTTCGGGCCGGACCTGTCGCGCGGCTTTCGCGCGCTGAAGACCTGGTTCACCATCAAGGTCCACGGGACCCAGCGCCTGGGCGAGATGATCGCCGCCAGCTGCACGCTGGCCCGCGTGCTGGCCGCGCGCATCGGCGGCAATCCGGCGCTGGAGCTGCTGGCGCCGGTCGCGCTCAACATCGTCTGCTTCCGCTATGTCGGCCACGGCGACGGCCGCGTCGATGCCGGCCGCGTCGATGCCCTCAATCGCGCGCTGGTGGTGGCGGTGCAGGAGTCCGGCATTGCCGCGCCCTCCGCCACGGTGCTTGGCGGGCAGGCCGCCATCCGTGTCGCGCTGTTCAACCATCGCACGCGCGAGCAGGACATCGACGCCTTGCTGCGGGCGGTGCTTGCCTCCGGCGCGTCTCTTCAATCCGACGGCGGCATCGTCTGACCCATTGCGCGCCGCCCGTGCGGCAGGCTCGCCCAACCCAGGCTTCACCATGACAAGAACCACGTCCGCCGCGCCCACCGCGCATGCCTTCGTCGGCCTGCGCGAACTGCTGCGCATGGCCCACCAGGGCGAAGACCTCCGGCCGCTGGCCGAGCAGCTGATCGAACATCTGGCCGCGAACCCGTCGGACGCCTATGCGCTGATGGACCTGTCGCTGATCCTGCAGATGACCGGCAAGCGCCCGCTGGCAATGGCGATGCAGGCCGAGGCGCTGCAGGTCCGCCGGCTTTTCCAGGGGCCGGCCGCGCCCGGCGTCAGGCCGCGGCTGCGCTTGCTGGCGCTGATGGTGCCCGGCGACCTGATGGCCAATGCGCCGCTGGAATGCCTGCTGCATGGCTCCGACATCGCGCTCGACATGCTCTACCTGCCCCCCGACCAGCCCTTGCCCGACGCCTTGCCCGACCATGACGTGCTGATCGTCGCGGCGGGCGAATCCGACCGGACCCGGGCGCTGCTGGACGCCCTGCGGGAAGCGCTGGCCGGCTGGCCGCGGCCCGTGCTCAACGCCCCCGAGCGCGTGCTGCAGTTGTCGCGCGACCGCGCCGCGCAGCTATTGTCGCCGCTGCCGGGCGTCAGCATGCCACCGACGCGGCGGGCGCCGCGAGACGTGCTCGGCGCGATTGCGCGCGGCGAAGCCGAGGTCGCCGCGCATCTCGGCGCCGGCGGCTTTCCCATCCTGGTCAGGCCACTCGATTCGCACGCGGGGCGGGACCTGGCCAAGCTCGATACGCCGGCGGCGCTGGCCGCCTACCTGTCGGCGCACGACGACGAGGAATTCTATATCTCCTGCTTCGTCGACTATCGCAATGCCGACGGGCTGTTCCGCAAATATCGCGTGGTGATGCTGGAGGGGCGCACCTATGTGTGCCACGTCGGCATCTCGGATCACTGGATGATCCACTACCTGAACGCCGGCATGACCGACAGCGCCGACAAGCGCGCCGAAGAAGCCGACATCATGCAGCGGTTCGACGAGACGTTCGCGGTTCGCCACCGCGATGCGCTGGAGCGCATCCAGGCCTGCCTGGGGCTGGACTACTTCGGGCTGGATTGCGCCGAGACGCCCGGCGGCGACCTGCTGATATTCGAGGCCGACACCTGCATGGTCGTGCACGACCTCGATCCCGCCGACGTGTTTCCCTACAAGCAGCCGCAGATGCGCAAGGTATTCGCCGCCTTCCGCACGCTGTTGTTGAATGCCGCTGCGGATTCGCTGGGGGCGCGTGGCGCGGGCGACGATGCGCGCGAGTCCATACCGGGCGGCACGCCGGCACGGTAGGCCTGTTCCTCGGCGCGGGCAGCGGGATCGGGCTTGTTGCCGATGCCTCCTGGAAGATGCAGACAGAGGACACGGAGCGCGCGGAAATCCCGCTCGCAATGGCGGGGTTTTCTGCTATACTCCGCGCTCCTTTGCGCCTGGGACTCAAGTCGCCGAGGCCCGCGGACAGTCGATCCGCGGCCCGTCGGTCCGCGTCCCGGCCGGGTGTCAAAGACGCGGGAGTAGCTCAGTTGGTAGAGCGCAACCTTGCCAAGGTTGAGGTCGCGAGTTCGAGACTCGTCTCCCGCTCCAGTTTATGATCTACAGACTTCTACTGACGTCTGTAAGTCGTTGAAAAAAGGAGCTTCGGCTCCTTTTTTCGTTCCAGCGAGTGCCACGGAAATCCACCTACAGCCAGCGTTTTTGAGGCGCCAATTGAGGCACAAGAATGCGGGTGGGTCGGCTATCGGATAGTTGCTGGGGCTGAGCGGGGACCATGACGAGCATAGGGCCTAAGTCATAACTTAGGAGCCTCGAAATGGCACTCTCTGATCTGACCGTCCGGCAGGCAAGGACCACCGGCAAACGCTACACCATCTCCGACAACGACTGCCTGGGCCTGCTGGTCTCTGCCGCAGGTGGCAAGTCGTGGCTATTCCGTTACTACTGGCTGGGCAAGCAGAAGTGCATGTCCCTGGGCGGCTATCCCGCCCTCAGCCTGCGCGAGGCCCGCGCCGAGCGAGACAAGGCCCAGGCCCTGCTCGCCAGGGGCATCGACCCCCGAGTCGAGCGCGACCGGATGCGGCACGCGGCCAGGCTCGCAGGCGAGCACACCTTCAAGAACGTCTTCGATGCCTGGGTCGAGCATCGCCGCAAGGAACTCAAGGAAGGCCGTCAGAGCACGCTTTCGCAGATCCTACGCATCTTCAACAAGGACGTGCTGCCTACCCTGGGGAAGATGTCCATCTACGATATTCGACGCCCCCAGCTTCTGGGAGTCCTGGCAGCTATCGAGAAGCGCAAGGCGTTCACCACCGCCGAGAAGGTCCGCACCTGGTTCAACCAGATGTTCCGCTATGCCCTGGTCATCGCCGAGGGACTGGAAGTCAATCCGGCCGCCGACCTGGACGTGGTGGCCGAACCCAAGCCCCCGGTGGCCCACAACCCCTACCTGCACCTGCCTGAGCTGCCCGAGTTCCTGCAGAAGCTCCGCCTCTACAACCCTCGCGGATGGCAGACTCAGCTTGGCGTCCGGCTGCTGTTCCTGACGGGCGTGCGCACCGGCGAGTTGCGGCTGGCCGAACCGGAGCAGTTCGACCTGGACCGGGGCCTGTGGATCATCCCGCCACAGGTCGTCAAGCAGCTCCAGGACGAGATGCGCAAGGCCGGCAAACGGCCGCAGGACGTGCCGCCCTACATCGTGCCCCTGTCCCTGCAGGCCATCGAAATCGTGCGCTACCTGCTGGGCGTGATGCGGCCGGCGCAGAAGTACCTGCTGTCGCACCGTAGCGAACTTAAGAAGCGCATCAGCGAGAACACCCTCAA
>NZ_AQPL01000618.1:0-5048 GCF_000395345.1 Cupriavidus sp. WS
ACGGGCCGGGCGCGGACCTCGCCGGCCGGGCGACGCTGGCGTGGTCGATCCAGCAAAGCGGCACGGCCGCAACCATCGTCGGCATGCCCACCAGCACCGGCGTGACGATCGGCATCGATGCCGCACAGGTCGACGCCTATGCCGCGACGCTGACGCTGACGGCGACCTATCCGGACGGCCGCACCAACAGCAGCACGCTGCCGCTGACGTCCACGGGCGCATGGACACGCCTGCCGGATGCGCCCATCGCCAACCCGTCGGTGGTCAGCCTGGCGATCGACAGCACGCGCGTGTGGCGGCTGAGCGCCGACGGCAGCCAGCCGGCGCGGCTGGAGCGCTTCGGCGTGGCCGGCGAAGGGCCGGTCGAGCCCGCCACGGCGCTGCCGGCGGTGGCCCGGGGCGTGTGGCTGGCGGCGGATACGGATCCGGCGAATTCGGCGGTGGTGGTACAACTCGGTGCCGATGGCGCGAGCGTGCCGTTCGGCAGCTTCGACGCGGCCTTCGCCAATCCGCGCGCGGACTTCACGTTGACCGGTTGCGCGCAATATGCGGCCGATGCGACGGCCGGGCGCCGGTTCGTGAAGACCTCCGGCGGGGCCAGCATCATGACGACCGGGTGGTGCGCGACGGACGCATCCTGGTGGGCACAGCAGGTCGGCGTGACCGCACGGCGGAATTTCGATTCTCCGTCCGGCGAGCACATCGTCGACGCGCGTCCGTTTGCCGACGGTAGTGCCGTGGGATTCTTTTCGACCGGCGAACGGTTGGTACTGAACGCCGGGAATGCCGGCTGGAGCTACTGGTATCTGAATCAGGCCCGGCTCAGCCTCGGGGCCATCCCCGCCACGGCAACCGACCCGTATGGTGCCTTCTATGGTTATCAGGGCGGGATAGGCATGATTGTCACCCAGGGGCCAAACGCGCCCTATGTGACATTGCCCGGCGCCGTCCCGACGCTGACCAAGCTGCAGGCGACACAGAACTTCCTGGTCGGCCTCGCCGGTCCCGCGCTGTCGCTGCTCGACCTGAGCGGCCTCGTGCCCTCGACGTTGATGCTGCCGTGCGTCGGCCAGGGGGCCGATTTCGAGGCAACGCAGGATGCTAACGGCAAGCTGCGCGTCGCCGTGCGCCTCACGGACGGCTCGGTGTGGGTCTACGACCAGCCTTGAGATGGGCGCCAGGGGAAAGCTGAGCCGAGAAAGAGCACGAGAATGTGCACGCTGAGAAAAGTGGCGTTCGTCCCCATGCGCCAGGCCATGCCCATCGCCAACAGGGGCACTATTCGCGTGTGTCCCGGTTGGTTTGCGGGATGGCCCGGCTGAAGGCGTCGAACAGCGCCTGGACCCGGGCCTCATCTTCGGGGAGGCGGCGGGTGCTGGCGCTTCAGCGCCGCCATTCCGTCCGCCAACGCCTCTAGCACGGCCTTGCTAGGGCCAACCTTGCCATCGGCAGCCTTCAGGCTGGCCAGCTGTTTCGTGCTCTGCAGGCTCCGATCTGGAGCCTATCCGGGCGGATCGGGATACGTTGCTGTGGTCCTCGGCTGGCACGCGTCGATCGTTCGTCCTAGTCTTTCCTTACCTGCGGGTGCCCGAGCGGATCTCGCCGACGATCCGTTCCACGTCAGCGCGAGCGGCGTCCCACTCCGAGTCAGCGGCAAACAACTCGGCCAAGTCCTGCTGCGCCGGCACACCGCTGCCCGAAGGCACAAATTGCCGGGTGACAGCGATGAAGGCGGCTTGCCGTCGGTCAAACGCGCGGCGCTCTCGCTCTAGCGCCGCGCGCTCTTCCGCCCGTTGGTTTTCTTGAGTGCCGGTCATGGTGCACTCGCGCTCGGAGGGTGGCCCTGGGCCGCCTCGTCGCTGTCGTTGTCGGCCATTAGCACGGCGGCCACCTCGATAGCTGTATGCCAGCCATGGATGGGCTCGACAGAGCGCACGGTACCCGTGGTTGTCCCGCCCACGAGTACGTGGACCGGCGCGCTGCCCAACCCCTCATGTGAGATCGCCTGCAATGCTGCAATTAGCTGGTCCACGCTCAGACCTTCCGGTGGCAAGATTTTCATGTGTTCCGTGCGAGTTTCGATACCGAAAATCCGGAGGAGCAGAATCGTTTACTCAATTGATTATTGTCTGCTCGCTGGCGTTAACCTCTCTGACCTCATAGTAGCTGTTCGGGGTCGTATTGACGAAGACTACGCGTGGTCGCTTGCCATCCAATAGATGCTGCTGCATTTTGGCGCGGGCGCCGGGGTGGATGCCGACTTTGCCGGCTCGCCTCTGGGCCAGGGCGCTCACCTCAAACGGCCCACCGCAAGCCGGGCACTGGTACTGATAACCGCGGTCAGGGAGGCGACTGCGCTCAGCGATCTGGTCCAGACACAACGGACATTTTGCATGTTCGAAAGTCATGATTGGCCTTTATTTAACATAACCTTTATTCTGCGAAGGAATGGTAGGTTTACGGCTATTGCGTTCTGAGGCCTTGAAATCCCGCATCAAAATAGCTTGTTTAATTGGATCGAAGCGGCGCGAACTGGTGCGGCCGATCAAGATAGCATTGATAAACTCGGGCGCGCTATCGGCGCAGCGCTACAACCAGCCCATTTGCGAAATGGGGTTCTGGCACCGCTGTATGGGATACAAAGCCAGGCGCTGCCTGTGTTGGACGACAGAGTGCTTCGACAGGTGTGCAACACATTATAGAGAACACATCGGCGCTGAGGGCTGCGCAGGAGGCCAGACTGCAGCGCATTCATGGCGTGGCCACAGATGTGTATTTCCGCCTCCCGCGACTCGGCAGCGGGGCCCAAGCTCTGGCGGCCGGGGGGCGGCTTCCCTACTCCTTAGACATCGGGAGAAAAACTTTGCCGTAACGCGTATCGTATCGTATCATCAGAATACGCGATACGATACGATACGGAGCCCATATGGCTAGAGTTGGAGTTTCCTACGAGAGGGTGGCGGCCGCTGCAGACGCTCTTCTGGCTGAAGGGCAAAAGCCCACTTTGCGCGCTGTGCTCGAGCGTCTGGCCACGGGCAGCATGAACACTATCCATCGGCACTGGTCGGTATGGGCCGCTCAGCACAAGCCGGCACCTCGAAAAATCAACGAACCGAATACTAGGTTGCTGCAGGCCTTGGGAACGGAGCTATCGAAGGCCGCGGAAGAAGCCGCGAGCGAGGCAGAAGCGAACCTGGCTCAGGCCATGAAGGAGCTGGCGGTCTTCAGCGCAAACGGCGAGGCCCTGGAAGCTGAACGCGACGCCCTCGCTGAGCAGCTGTTGCAGGTGACCAAAGAGCGCGATGTCCTCGCTGGCAAGGGCGAAGAGCAACTGGCGGAGATGGCCCGGTTGAACCAGGAACTCGAGCGGGAGCGGAATGAGCTCGCGGCCGTCCGTCGGCAGCTCGTGCAGGCGGAGCTTCGAGTCGAGGCGGTACCTCGTCTCGAAACCGACCTCTCGGAGGTTCGCGCCTTGCTGGCAGCCGAACAGGCCGCGCGGGTAGAGGCCGACAAGACGGCTGCGACTGCTGTTGCGGTGGCGGAGCGGGCGGCAGCAGTTGCGGATGCGCAGCGGGCGGCCGCGGTTTCGGCGCAGTCCCAGGCTGAGGCAAGACTGGCCACCGTTGAGAAGCGGGAAGAACAGGCTCATGCCGATCTAGTCGCCGCGCACACGGCACACCAAGCTACCCGGGAGCAATTGACCTCCGCTGTAGGCGCAGCAGCTGCGGCCCAGGCAGAGCTGAAAGCGCTCCGCGAAGCGGTTGAGCAAACGCAAGATTCCGCGACAGCCGCGCCCAGATCAGGTCAAGACGATGATGCCGCCGGCGCCGCCGCCCCGACCCGGGCCCGCGGGAGAAAGGAGGCAAGCAAAGACTGATAGACACCGGCTGTCGCTCTGCTCCCTTGACTCGCGGGCGAGGTCTGTAGATTTGGAAGCACACCTTCCATTTCCAGTGCCACGCATGCAAGTTCAGCAGCTTTCACTCTTCGAGCCGGACGTACCGGCCTTCCCTCCCCCACTGCTGTTGCTGGCTTGTTCTGCGACAAAGCTCGATCATGCAGCTCCCGCGATCGAGTTGTATCGCGGCGTGATGTACGAGACCTTCAAGGTTCATCGTTGCCCGGCCACGCCGCTGCGGGTCATCATCCTGTCCGGGGTCCCCTTGATTCCCGCGCAGTTTACCGGTGTAGCCACCTCTAGCATCCATGCGGATTTCCGGGCGACGAACACCTGAAACCCCAGTCAAATCAGTCACTTGCTGACTGGTCCTTTTTCCTATTTTTTGGAACGTTGGCCGGGCCCGCGTGGCGACCAAGCGCGCCCGTGGGCGCCGAAGCCCTCGTTTCGGCAAGATAATAGAATTTATCGGTCTTTGGCTTCCACAAGCCATACAAAAATGGCTTTCATAACGTTAGCATCGTGCGTAAGATAGCGTGAAAATCACGCACGGAAGTCGCCATGCCCCGCCTCGCCGCCACCCCCGAACAGATCCGCGCCACCGTGCTGGCCATGCTGACCGAGGCCGGCGACGCGGCGCCGCCCACCGCCGCGCGCTTCCGCCGCGCGGTGTCGGTGCGCAAGCTGCGCGCGCGCCTGGGCGGCGGCGACCCGGCGACGCTGTCGCGCACGCTCAACACGATCGAGGCCGAGGTGGTGCGCGCGGGCCTGGCCGACCTGGCGCTGCCCGAGATCCCGGTCGAGATCGCCGAACAGATGCGCGCGCTGTGGCAGGCCGCGGTGGCGGTGCAGCTCGACGACGTGGTGCGCCTCAAGCGCGAGGCGCAGGCGGCGGCCGAGGCCGCGCAGGCCGCCCGCGCCGAGGCCGAACTGCGGGTCGAGCTGCTGCGCCAGGAACTGAGCGAGGTGCGCGGCCAGCTTGCCGCGCGCGACACCGCGTTGGCCGAAGCGTGCGCCGCCCAGGCTGCGGCCATCGCGCGCGCCGATGAGCAGGCCGCACGCCGTGGCGAACTGGAGGCGGCGCTGGCGACCGCCCAGGAACGCGCCACGACTGGCGAGCGCGCCCACGCCGACGCGGTTGCCACCATCC
>NZ_AQPL01000619.1:0-1176 GCF_000395345.1 Cupriavidus sp. WS
CGCAGGAAGTCGTCGATCAGATCGTTCGGGAAGAACGGCATTTCAGCGCCGCGCCCCAAGCCTTTTTCGAGGCATGGAAGCGTGGTGTCGAGATCGCCGGCCCGCAATGGTTTGGCGATGGCACCCGTGAAGGTCTGAACCAGGCCAAGAGCAAGTGGGATCTGCGCCCCGACATGCTGCGCCTCAACGACGCCCTCGGCGTCCTGAGCAGCGGGGAACGCATGTTCCTGTCCGCGATGGTCAGCTTCTACAACGCGCGCGAGGGCGGTGCCATGCTCAAGCGCTGCCACTTCAACGGGTTGTCGGACTTCGACGGCCTCGATCTGCCTCGTCGCCAGGTGATCGCCGACCTGCTGCTGAACTACAGCGGTTGGTGAGCCGGTTCCTGGCACACCTTCATCACTGCGTTCACGCGACCCCATGAGGGACATGCGCCTCGTCCGAGGCCATGTCCCTCGCGTTTTCTCCCCGCCCAGTGCCATCCGGCATCAGGCGGTTCCCCTGCGGATGCCATCGTCCGCAAGGGCTGGCTCCGTTCATTCATCGAAAGGAGCCTTCATGGCCAACAACTACTACGAAGCCACCGGCGTTCTCGTGCTCGACCGAGTGACGCCCGTCATCCAGGCGCTGTTCGGCGCCTTCGCGCTGGACGAGAGCCACCCCGGCAACGGGCAGGCCTACATCGCCCAGATCGCCGAGACCACCAATCCGCAATGGCCGGACGTGCTCGATGGCCTGGAAGACCTGGCCACGCAACTCGGCATTCCTATGCCGGACGACGAAGGGCTGTCGATCCCGCCGCTGCTCGAATTGCTCGCCGTGCACTTCGGTGCCGATGAGGACGAAGAGCTGGCGAACTTGATCGAGCGTCATTCGTTCGAGGACACCGCCGATCTCGACGCCTTGTTTCTGATCGCCACCCGGTTCGATGACGGCCACAACCTGACCGCCATCCAGTTCGAGGGATGCTGGTATTGCAGCAAGCCGCGGCTGTTCGAGTTCGGCGGCAACGGCTGCTACCTGAGCCGCGAGGTCCGCGTCATCAGCTCGTCCTCCCAGGCCCTCCAACTCGGTTGCCAGTTGCACGAGGCCATTGTGGCCGCCGACATCGAAGAGGCTTCGGCCCTGATCGCGCTGGAGACCATCAATCTGCTGGCGGGCGTCAGCGACGAGCCA
>NZ_AQPL01000620.1:0-3561 GCF_000395345.1 Cupriavidus sp. WS
CGGGCGTCAGCGACGAGCCATTCCGCATGAATTTGCGCCGGCGCGTCGCCGAGCGATTGGCCCAAACGCCAACGATCAGCATCACCTGACGCTGTTTCCTTTCTTTCCACCCACCAGGGTCAATTCCCGGTGGCGGGGATTGGCTCCATCATTATTCTGTTGGAGAAATCCCATGTCCCAGAATCCCAATCCCTTTCTACGCGGCTACTGGAATCTGAAGGTCGTCCGCACGCTGTCCATCAGCCACGAGGACGGAAGCCCGCATGTCTGGCGAAACATCCACCCGAGCCAGCAGCACCTCTGCGACGCGGCGCTGGTTTCTTCTCCCTGCATCGTCACCAGCGACTTCGCGGTGGTCAGGACTGGCACCGAACCTGTCGGCGCCGCACTGATCGCCGAATGCGACGCGGCTGATGGGGTCAGCGGCGAAGGCGTGGTGGGTGCCGTGGTGTACGCGATTCACGGCGACGACTTCGACGGCCGCCCCGTCCACGTCGGCGACACTTATTCGGCCGAGGCCGCACGGGAAGTCGTGCAGCGGTTGAGCTTCGAGACCGGCTACTACAGCCGGTGCTGGGAAATCAGCAGCGCGCACATCAGCCAGGAAACCGGCCAGTACCTGGCCAACCTGGCTGACCTCGCGACGCCGGAGGCCTTTTTGTTCGTTGCGTTCCGGGTTCCCTACAGCCCGGCGATCGGCGTCAAGCTGATCTCCACGCCCTGGACGGACCAGCACCTGCAGGACGTCGAGGGGATCTCCGCCGAACTGCTTCGGCAGGAGCACTGCAGCAAGGGCATGCCGGACGACCTGGCACAGATCCTTGAACTGGCCGGCCAAGCCGACGTGCGCCTCCTCATCCTCGATGCCGACGCACCCGTGTTGCCGGGCCTGCCGCTGGCCGGCGAATAGCTGCCACACACATCCCCAGCCTTCCTTTTCCTCACAGCATGCCGGCCCGGTCTCCCGCCAGGGAGCCGGGCCGGCGCACTTTCACAGGAGCGATCCCATGTTCCCCGACCTCATCACACCCGCATCCGACTTCGAGCACCAGCTTGGCGCCTGCGTCAACGCCATGAGCCAGGACGACGCCATCGGCCAGATCCTGGTATTCGAGCGCATGAGCGGCACGCTGCACATGCGCCATATCGCCAGCGCCGACCTGGTGGACACTGACGTGGACGACTACGAAATGGTCGTCTTCGACGGTGGCAACACAAGCGGCGACACGTGGAAGCACGTGTTCTTTCCGCGTCAGCGCGAACACTACTTCGTGTACCAAGCCTGATCCCTCCAGCCCCTTCCGAGGGGCTTTTTCTTGCCCGCAGCACAGGAAAACGGTTGTGGGGCGGTGCCGTTTCCTGCGGGCACGCCGGCCGCCCCGGGACCATGCTTGCCCCATGTTCGTCGGCGTTGCCGGCACATGCCCAGGCAGTCGAGACCTTCGAGGCTGCAAGCACGGGAAACCGTGCTGGTCGTTTCTTCCTACGGACCTACCGCGTCCATCCACGCCACCCACAAGGGACCTCTCCCTTGCGGGCGGGGAATCCCTTGTTTTTCCTCAAGGAGTTTCCCCATGGACCGTTCCCTCATCAAATCCATGATGCCTTCGCTGGTCGCAGGCCATGTGCCCCGCAACGTGCGATCGTTCAAGTACCGCGTGTTCGATGATCAGCCGCTGTCCTCAACGCTGGGCTTTGCCATCGACCCCCAACCCTTCGACGGCAAGGTGGTCGCCGCGACCGACGATGCCATCGTCGTCAAGCTCAAGCCTTCCGAGTTCGCGGTGCTCGATCCCAGCCTGGTGACCACGGTTCCTGCCGAAGGCGCCAAGGTGCATGTCCAACCCTATGCCCGTCGTCGCTTCGACGGACTGCGCGCGGACACGCCGGAGGTCATCACCGAGAAGACTTCGGATGGCACGCCGTACACCATCACGAGGCACATCCTCGGCTCGGCGCCGGCCAAGCTGCCCATTCCCACGCCGCAGTGCATGGAGTTGGGCCAGCTCATCGAGCAGTTGGAAGAGATGCCGGCCCCCGATCGCTTCCGGCGCATCACCCACATGCTGGTGGATGCCGGTGCCCGCGACTTCACCTGGGTCGATCCCACGCCCTCCAAGATCATCGACACCCCGCCGGCGATCAGCTTCACGGTCTCGACCGCGAAGTTCGAGGGCCGGGTGACGATCCTCTACGACCGCGGCGGAGACACCTACGTGGTGGAACTGCACCGTCAGAACGGTGAATCGGTCGAACTGGTCGATCGGCACGACGAGGTGTATTTCGACATGCTCGGCGAAGTGCTGGAGCGGCTCATCGACGACGGGCGCTGGCGCCAGATCGACGTGAGCATCCTCGACGCGAAGGCGGCCCGTAAGCGCCAAGCCGTCCCGGCATGACGCCCCTCGGCTGACCCGAGGCACCCGCCACGGCGTTCCAGCCATTCCGGCCGCGTGCCCTACAGGCCCTTCATCCCATCGGGTGGAGGGCCTTTCTCTTTTTTTACACAGGAGATTTCATCCATGTCACTGCGATTCAAAGGCGCCGACCTGCGGCCCGTGCTGACCGAAGCCATCGCCAATCAGTGCCGCATCGTCCTGGTCAAGGACCAGGGCGTGTACTTCCTCGCCGAGCGTGGGGAGCGTCGCCCGGATGGGCGCCAGCAACTGCTCGCCTACGCCGTCGGCTGCAATCCGGACACCGACCCGTTCGATGACTGGTGGCACCTCGCCGGCCGCGAGCTGGGCGGCGATGACTTTGCGGAATACTTCGACGCGAAGGACGGCCTGTTCACGCGCCTCCTGCACTCGGCGGACGATCTCGTGCTGTCCGCCACCGCCACGCACCTGTCCTTGGCCGTGGTGCCTCCCGCCTGAAGCGGCAACCGCCGCGCAGCCCTCGCAGCCCCCGCACCGGGGGCTTTCTTGTGTTCGCACCGCGGCCATCGCCGCGCATGCGCGTTCGTCTCCAGCCGCCAAGGCACGCCCCGCCGGCCACAGCGCCGGCATGCCACCGGAGACAACCGAATGAACACATCATCGACCTCGCCGAGGCTGCACCTGCTGCCGGTGTCGCTGCGCACGGCCAACGTCTTCGTGCTGGCACACCATCGCCACCACCGCCCGGTCCAGGGCGCGAAGTTCGCCCTGGCCGTCACGCTGAGCGACAGCGACCTGATCCGCGGCGTGGCCATCGTCGGCCGCCCGGTCGCGCGGCACCTGGACGATGGCTGGACGCTGGAAGTCACGCGGCTGTGCACCGACGGCGCACCCAACGCCTGCAGCAAGCTCTACGGCGCGGCCTGGAAGGTGGCAAGGGCGCTGGGCTACATCCGCCTGATCACCTACACCTTGTCCGACGAAGGTGGCGCCAGCCTGCGCGCCGCCGGCTGGCGGCTGGTCGGCGCGCGCGGCGGCGGCGCCTGGAGCCGTCCCGGCCGGCCGCGCACCGATACCCCCGAGCACCTGCGCGGCCCCAAGTGCCTGTGGCAGGCGCCCGGCGGCGCGGACAAAGGGAAGCGCCCGGATGCCGATTGATTGCTGCCGCGCGCGCAAGGCCCGG
>NZ_AQPL01000621.1:0-4347 GCF_000395345.1 Cupriavidus sp. WS
GGCCAGCGGCGCCGACAACTCGCGCCACAGCACGCCATCCGCGCTGCGGTACCGCACCACCTGCCAGCGCGTGGGCTGGCCCGGCGCGTCCAGCGCGCGCACGATGCGCAACTGCGCGCCGTCGAACGCGATGGCGCCGTCGCCGAGGTCGTTGTCCGGCACCGCGTCGGCCAGGTCGATCGACATCTGCTCGAACATCCGGTCCACTTCGCGCAGGTCCGTCATGGTGTCGATGACGCCCTGCTGGCCGCGGATGATCCCCGTCAGCGATTTCCACGACATCAGCGCGACAATGGCCAGCAGCGCGATGGCGATCACCATCTCGATCAGCGTGAAGCCGCCACGGCGGCGCGGCGCGGCCCTCATCGCGCCATCACCTGCGCCAGTTGCGCCAGGCGCGCGCCAGGGTCGGCGGGGCGGTAGACCGAGACCACGGCCAGCAGCAGGCCCGGGTCGCCGGTTGGCGACACCACTTCCTCGCACAGCAGCGCCACCGGCCCCTGGTCGCAGCCGAAGCGGCGCGTGCCCGGCTCGGGCGGGCGCCCGGCCAGCCGCAGTTCGGCAAGCCGGTTCGCCGCGCTCCAGCCGGCGACCGTGCGCGCGCGCAGGCTGTCGCTGTTGTCCGCCATCATGCCCGCGGCGCGCAGGCAGGCGCCCAGCGCGACGGCCACGATGACCAGCGCCACCAGCACCTCGATCAGCGTGAAGGCGGCGGCGCGGCGGCGCGCTTCGCTATTGCACGGCATAGCGGCCCGGCGCCAGCGTCACGATGCGCACGGTGGCGCCGTCGCGCTGCAGCACGATCTCCAGCGTGGGCTCCACCGCCTCGCGCCCGAACAGCACGCGCGCGCTGCCGGCCTGCGCCGGCTGGTCCGGCTGCGCGACCTGCAGCATGGTCAGCGGGCCGCCCCAGTCGCCGGGCCGCAGCGTGTCGTCGCGCAGCGGCGCCCAGCGTGCCCCTGCGCGCACGAGGAAGCGGAACCCCCGCGGCGAGGCCTCCCAGGCAATGATCTCGCCGCGCAGGCGGGCCTCGTCGTGCGCGCCCTGCAGCAGCCACACCAGCCGCTGCGCCTGCTGCGCCAGCAACTGGCGGGGGCTGGGCTGCGCGTTGACGGCGACCATGCCGCTGACGATGCCGATGATGACGATGACCACCAGCATCTCCAGCAGCGTGAACCCGCGCCTACTCCCAGTTGCCGATGTCGGCATCGTTGCCGCTCCCGCCGGACTGGCCGTCGACGCCGAGGCTGAACACGTCGATCTCGCCGCGCACGCCAGGGTTGAGATACTGGTACGGATGGCCCCACGGGTCCTTGGGCAGCTTTTCCAGGTAGCCACCGCCCTTCCAGTTGTTCGGCACCGGTTCGGTGGCGGGGCGGGTCACCAGCGCGACGAGGCCCTGGTCGGTGGTGGGGTAGCGGCTGTTGTCGAGGCGGTAGAGCTTGAGCGCCTGCAGGATCGAGGCGATGTCCTGGCGCGCGGCGACGATGCGGGCTTCGTCGGGGCGGCTCATGATCTTGGGCACCACCAGCGCGGCCAGCACGCCGAGGATCACGATCACGACCATGATCTCGATCAGCGTGAAGCCGCGGGCAAGGCGCTTGTGTCGGTGTCGCGTCGCAGTCATCGCAGATTTCGCAAGAGGGTTGTCATGGCGGCGCGGTACAACGCTGTCACGGGCCGCGCCATGCGTCATGGGGCCGGTCGATTCTGTCCAGCGCGGGGGGCAATGTGGTGACACATCCTGCGCGGTTTCTGACACCGAATGTTCATGCCGGGAGGGCTGCCATGCCGGGACTGCCGAGCTTGCCGGGCTGGTTGAGCGCATCAGGCGCATTGAGATCACTGCGCCTGGACGAACTGCCGGGGCGCACGCCGCGGGAGCTGGCGCCGCCGGGGCTGGCGCTGGCCGGCGCCGTGGCGTGCGTGGCCGTGGCGGCGTACTGGGCATGGCGGATCGCCGCGCCGTCGCCGGCCATGCCGGCGGCGCCGGCGGCCGTTGCCGCGCCGGCCGGCGGCGGGGAGGGGGCTGGCTTGTTCGGGGCGCAGCCGGCGCGGGATCAGGGGCTGCGCGTGGCCGTGCGCGGCGTGATCCGTCCGGCGGGCGAGGGCGGTGGCGGCGCGGCGGTGCTGTCCGTGGCGGATGCGGCGCCGCGGCTGGTGCAGGCGGGCAGGGAGGCCGCGCCCGGGCTGGTGCTGGCCGAGGTGCGCGCGCGTTCGGTGGTGCTGAGGCGCGGCGCGGCCACGCAGGAGGTGGCGATGGCGCCGAAGCGCGCGCTGCCGGTCCTGGCGGCGACGGAGACGGAGATGGAGACGGCGGCGGCGGACGGCGGCCCGGCGCTGGTGACCAATATTCCCCGCGCCAGCCGCTAAGCATCCGCGCGAGCGTCCCCGCCAGGCATCCGCCAGCTACTTCACCATCTGGTTGATTTCCAGGATCGGCATCAGCACCGCCAGCACGATCGTCAGCACCATCAGTCCCATCCCCAGGATCAGCGCCGGCTCCATCAGGCCGGTGAGGAACAGCGTGCGCCGCTCCAGCTGGCTCGCTTCGCCCTGCGCGGCCCGTTCGAGCATGTCGGGCAGGTTGCCGGTCGCCTCGCCCGAGCGGATCAGGTGGATCAGCACCGGCGGAAACCGGTTGGTGGAGGCCAGCGCGCGCGCCAGCGAGGTGCCTTCGCGCACGCGGGAGATGGCGTCTTCGACCGTGGCGCGCAGCGCCACGTTGTTGAGCGTTTCCCCGGCCGCCTGCAGCGCGCGCAGGATGGGCACGCCGGCGCTGGTCAGGATGGCCAGCGTGCTGGCGAAGCGCGCGGTGTTGTAGCCGCTGACCAGCTTGCCCAGCAGCGGCGCGGTCAGCAGCCAGCCGTGCCACTGGTGGCGCGGACCCGGCAGCGCCAGGATGCGCCGTATCAGCCAGCCCAGCAGCGCCAGGCCGATGGCGGCCAGCCATCCCCAGGCGCGCGCGAAATCGCTGCAGGCGAGCATGACCTCGGTGATCGCCGGCAGTTTCTGTCTGGTGGTGGTGAACACGCCGACCACCTGCGGCACCACGTAGGTCAGCAGGAACACCACGATGCCGAACGCCACCACGGTGACCACGGCCGGATAGGTGAAGGCCAGCTTGATCTTCTGCGTGAGCGCGTTGCGGCCCTCGACATAGTCGGCCAGCCGCGTCAGCACCAGGTGCAGCTTGCCGCTGTGCTCGCCGGCGGATACCAGCGCGCGGTAGATGTCGGGGAAGTCGCGGGGATGCTGGGCGAGCGCGCCGGACAGCGACTGGCCGCTCACCACGTCGGCGCGGATGGCGCTGACCAGGTGGCGCACGTAGGCGCGCTCGGCCTGGTCGGCCAGCGCCGACAGCGCTTCGTTGAGGGGCAGCCCGGCGGACAGCAGGCTCGACAACTGGCGCGTGAACAGCGCCTGCTCCTGCGCGCCCAGCCGGCCGCCGAACAGCGTGACGCCGCCGCCGTTGGCCGCGGCGGTCACCGGCAGCACCTTCAGCGGCGTGAGGCCGCGCGTGCGCAACTGGCTGCGCGCCGCCCGCGATCCCTCGGCGTCCAGCACGCCGCGGTGGAGCTTGCCGCCAAAGTCCACGGCTTCATAGCGAAAAGCGGGCATGGTCGCCCTCCCTGTCAGTCCTTGGTCACGCGCAAGACTTCTTCCAGCGTGGTGTCGCCGGCGTCGATCCAGCGCTGGCCGTCCTCGCGCATGGTCAGCATCCCGCCCGCCACGCCGGCGGCGCGGATGTCCGCGTCGGCGGCCTGCTGGTGGATCTGGCGGCGCACCGCATCGTCCACCACCAGCAGTTCATAGACCCCGGAGCGTCCCTGGAAGCCGGTCGGGCCGCAGCGGTCGCAGCCCACCGGGCGCCAGCGGCCGTCCTCGACGCGGCGGCACGCCGGGCACAGCCGCCGCACCAGCCGCTGCGCCAGCACGCCCAGCAGCGACGACGACAGCAGGTAGGGCTCCACGCCCATGTCGGTCAGCCGCGTCACCGCCGAGGCGGCGTCGTTGGTGTGCAGCGTGGCCAGCACCAGGTGGCCGGTGAGCGAGGCCTGCACCGCGATCTGCGCGGTTTCCAGGTCGCGGATCTCGCCGATCATGATCACGTCGGGGTCCTGGCGCAGGATCGCGCGCAGGGCCTTGCCGAAGGTCATGCCGATGCGTTCGCCGACCTGGGTCTGGCCGATGCCGTCAAGGTCGTATTCGACCGGGTCCTCCACGGTCATGATGTTGGTCGTGTCCGCGTCCAGCCGCGACAGCGCGGCATAGAGCGTGGTGGTCTTGCCCGAGCCGGTGGGCCCGGTCACCAGCACGATGCCGTGGGGCTGGCCGATCAGGCGG
>NZ_AQPL01000622.1:0-4524 GCF_000395345.1 Cupriavidus sp. WS
CTATGGCGATCAGCCCGGCGATGACAACGAAGCTCCGGTGCGCGCCCAGGACCAGGCAGGCGCGCGGGCGGCGCGACGCGAGACCCCGGTGCCGGTTGTCCTGACGCGCTTCGCCGCGCAGAACCTCTACGCGCCGCTACGCACCGTGGAGCCGCTGGCGGGCGTCATGCGGGTGAACTTGCGCCGCGACCTGGACCTCGGCACGCTGGTGCCGACGCTGCCGGTGCGCGCGGTCGCGCTCGCCTCATGGCGTCTGGAAGACCAGTGGGTCACTGCCGTGCGCCTCACCAATAGCAGCGGCGGCTGGATCACCCTCGACCCGCGCGTGTTGCAGGGCGATTTCCTCACCGCCACCTTTCAGCACGAAGCCCTCGGCCCGCGCGGGACGCCAGAGGACACGACCGTCCTGTATTTGGTGACGCGGGGGCACGGCCTCGCGCAATCGCTGCTGCCGGCGATCAACCGCTTCGATCCTGCCGCGCATCTGCCGCAGCCGGAAGCCAGTTCCCAGGACCTCACGGAGGCCCGCCATGCGCAGTAACGGACTCCTGAAGTGGTTGATGATCCCTGTGGCCTTGCTGGTGCTGTTCATCGCCATTCGGCTGTTCTCCGGTGGAAGCACGTCGGCGCCGCCCGCCGCGGATAGTGGTGCCCAGCTCACGCCGGAAGAAATGAAGGCGCTGGGCATTGAAGGCGATACCCCACGCGACACCGTGGCAACGCTGGTAGCGCAGGTGAAGCAACTGCGCACCGAGCTTCAGACCGCGCTCTCCGACAACAAGTCCCAGCGCGAGGAAAACCAGCGCCTGCGCCAGCGCGAGAACTCGATCGATCAGCGCATCACGTCCGCACTCGAATCCGAGCGCGCCAACCTGCGCCGCGACCAGCAGCAGGCGGCCAGCGAGCGCCAGCAGACCGAGGGGCTGCTCGCCGACCTGCAGCGCCGGCTGGACAGCATCGGCGGGCGCGGCGGCGGCCACGCCGATCTGCCGGTGGGCCTCGGCCTGCGCGACGGCGACGACTCCGGCATGGAAGGCGGTGTGCGCTGGGTGGAACCGGATGACGCGAAGCAGACCGATGGACGGGGAAGCAGCCGCGGCACAAGCGGCAACCTGAGCTTCCCGACGAGCTTCGGCCCAGCGCAGCGCACGCTTGAAACCACGGCGGAGACCGTGGCAAACGTAGGTGCGCGTGCCGCCGGGGTCACGTCCGCCAAGCCCGTCTATACCGTGCCGACTAACTCCACACTCATGGGATCGGTGGCGATGACGGCGCTGATTGGCCGTGTGCCGATCGACGGAACCGTCAACGATCCATACCCCTTTAAAGTCCTCGTCGGCCCCGACAACCTCACCGCCAACGGCATCGATATTCCCGACGTGGCCGGTGCTGTATTCAGCGGCACGGCTTCAGGGGATTGGACGCTTTCATGCGTGCGCGGCCAGGTGCGCAGCATCACCTTCGTTTTCCACGACGGGACAGTTCGCACCATCCCGGAGGACCGCGATGGTAACCAGCAAAACGACCAGCAGCGCGACGGCCTGGGCTGGATCAGCGACCCGTATGGCATTCCTTGCGTCAGTGGGGAGCGGCGCAGCAACGCCCAGCAATACCTCGGCTCGCAGGCCCTGATTACTGCGGCCGGTGCCGGCGTCGCCTCGCTCATCGACAGCGACAGCGGCCAGATGTCTTACGTAGGCGCCGATGGCTCCATCGGCAGTGTCGGCATCTCAGGCAACGAGGCCGTGGGCCGCATCCTGGCCGGGGGCGTGCGCGACATGGCCGATTGGGTGAACAAGTTGTACGGCCAGGCATTCGCCGCCGTCTATGTCCAGCCCGGCGCGAAGGTTGCCGTCCACCTCGAAAAGCCGCTCGCCATCGACTTCGATCCCGAAGGCCGCAAGGTCGATCACCGCGCAGGAGAAAGCCATGCTCTCGAACTTGACTAAGGGCCTGGCGCTGGCCCTCGCCGTCGCGGTGCTCGGCGGCTGCGCCACCAGCAAGGAAAAGCTGCTGCCGCACGGCGACAGCACGATGATGGACATCTGGCAGCAGAGCGCCGGGGACGCCGGCGGTGGCAACGGCCAGGTGGCCCGCAGGCAGTTGCTCGATGCACGCCAGAGCCTGCGCCGGCCGCTGACCGAGGCGGACGTGCAGGCCGCGCCCGTCGAGCAGATGCGCTATACGCGCACGGCGCGCAACGAGGTCTATCGCCAGTTCCAGCGCCTGCCGAATCCCGACCTGGTGATGTACGTGTACCCGCACGTTGCAGGCACGGACCCGGTGCCCGTGCCGGGCTATACGACGGTTTTTCCCTTGTATCAGCGCGTGCAGTACGCCATGCCGGGCGAGCGCGTGGAGGACTACTGATGCGCTGGAAACTCCCCTGGCCCAAGTCGGCTGCGCCGAAGCTGGCCGCATCCGGCGCAGGCGATGACGAGTGGCCGGAGGGCTGGCAGCGCCACGTCGAGGCCTTGCGCCAGGCCGGCATCCCAGAACCCGGCAAGGCGGCCCATGGCCGCAGGCCGGCGACGGTGGCCGACGAGCAGGCGCTGTACGACGTCGCGCCGTCGTTCGCGGAATTCCTGCCCTGGGTGGAGTTCCTGCCCGAATCGAAGTCCATGCTGCTGGAGGACGGGCAATCGGTGGCGGCCTTCTTCGAACTGGTTCCGCTGGGCACCGAGGGCCGGGAGCCCGGCTGGCTCGCACACGCCCGCGACGCCTTGGAGAACGCGCTCCAGGACAGCTTCGATGAACTGGACGAGAACCCTTGGGTGCTCCAGCTCTATGCCCAGGACGAACCCAGCTTCGACCAGTACATGCAGACCCTGCGCGACTACGTGCAGCCGCGCGCCCGCAATACGGCTTTCACCGAGTTCTACCTTCGCTTCTTCGGACACCACCTGCGCGCGGTCGCGAAGCCGGGCGGGCTCTTCGAGGACACGGTGGTCACGCGGCTGCGTTGGCGCGGCCAGACGCGGCGCGTGCGCATGGTCGTCTATCGCCGGGCCACCGGGCAGGCGAGCCGCCGCGGCCAGACGCCCGAGCAGATGCTGAACATCGTCTGCGATCGCCTGTGTGGTGGGCTGGCGAACGCCGGCATCCAGGCCCGGCGCATGGTCGCGGCCGACGTTCATGACTGGCTGCTGCGGTGGTTCAACCCGCGTCCCACGCTGCTCGGGCCTGGGGTCGAGGACCGCGAACGCTTCTATGCGCTGGCACGCTACCCCGACGAGACAGAAGACGGCGAGATCGAGCTGGCGAGTGGGCGGGATTTCAGCCAGCGGCTTTTCTTCAGCCAGCCACGCTCGGACGCAGAGCACGGAACCTGGCACTTCGACGGCATGCCGCACCGTGTGCTGGTCACTGACCGGCTGCGCATGCCGCCTGGTACAGGTCACCTGACTGGCGAAACTCGTAAAGGCGATGCGATCAACACGCTGTTCGATCAGATGCCCGAGGACACGACGATGTGTCTGACCATGGTGGCGACACCCCAGGACATCCTCGAATCGCATCTGAACCACCTGGCGAAGAAGGCAGTCGGCGAAACACTGGCATCGGAGCAGACTCTCAAGGATGTGCAGGAGGCCCGCTCGCTCATCGGCAGCGCTCACAAGCTCTACCGGGGAACGCTGGCCTTTTATTTGCGCGGCCGGGATGAAGCTGAGCTGGACCGGCGCGGCCTGGACCTGGCGAACGTGATGCTCAACGCTGGTTTGCAGCCCGTGCGCGAAGACGATGAAGTCGCGCCTTTGAACAGCTACCTGCGCTGGCTGCCATGCTGCTACAACCCGAGCCAGGATCGGCGGAACTGGTTCACCCAACTGATGTTTGCCCAGCACGTGGCGAATCTCTCTCCGGCCTGGGGCCGCAGCCAAGGTACGGGCCATCCCGGCAATACGTTCTTCAACCGAGGCGGCGGGCCGATCACCTTTGACCCGCTCAACCGCCTGGATCGACAGATGAACGCCCATCTGTTCCTGTTCGGCCCGACCGGCTCTGGCAAAAGCGCAACGCTCAACAACCTCTTGAATCAGGTCACGGCCATCTACCGGCCGCGCCTCTTCATCGTGGAAGCCGGCAACAGCTTCGGCCTGTTCAGCGATTTCGCCAAGCGTCTGGGCCTGACCGTGAACCGGGTCAAGCTGGCCCCAGGCTCAGGCATCAGCCTCGCACCCTTCGCTGACGCGCGCCGGCTGATCGAAACGCCGAGTGACGTGCAGACGCTCGATGCGGATGCGCTGGATGAAGACCAGCCGCCGGACGTCTCGGCCATGGAGGCGGACGAGCAGCGCGACGTGCTCGGTGAACTGGAAATCACTGCACGGCTGATGATCACTGGCGGCGAGGATAAAGAAGAGGCCCGGATGACTCGGGCCGATCGTTCGCTGATTCGACAGTGCATTCTCGACGCCGCCGAACACTGCGTGGCCGAGAAGCGCACCGTACTCACGCGCGACGTGCGCAACGCGCTGCGCACGCGCGGCCAGGACTCGACACTGCCGGAGATGCGGCGCGTGC
>NZ_AQPL01000623.1:0-4475 GCF_000395345.1 Cupriavidus sp. WS
AGCGCATTGATGACTTCGCGCAGATCGGCCTTCCTGCGTCGCCCACAGGTGGCTAGCCCACGCGACAATCGGTTTTTCCGTGTCGCATCGGAAGCTTGAGAATGCTGTAGCAGGCGCGCCTCACGTCGAGCATTGCCTGTCCATCGCTTCGCCAGTCCTACCAAGTTGCTGTTGCGAACTCTGGATATGCAAACAACCACATCAATCGTGAACGACGTGCCTGTTGTGGCTACATTTCAAACGACCTTGTCGTGCTGCTGCGACACCCCACCTCACAAATTCTACTCACACATTAAATGTTGCTATAGTCCGCATTAGAAGTCCTTAATCTTTGAAATCCATCTAGGATAGCCAAAATACAGCAAATATTTTAATTTTTCTTATTTCTATATTTCCTTATAAATTTTTCTATCTTCAATATAACTAAAATGTTATTTTTATGGATACATCAAGCTTATAAGATAATATAGACGCGAGGAATTAATATATTTACACTTTTTATTAAAATAAATTTTAAAATGAAGATAATTTTTTATCGAAACCCTCATTACATTTTTTCGGTGGGATTGCTTTTTCTCCTCACTGGTTGCTCACAGGTTCCCGTATACACGGCACCGGACGCGTCTATTGATCGCGCACGATTGAAATTGGAGTTCACTGATGAGAGCTTGCTTGCTGGATCTGTGCGAGTAGTTCACACCAGTAGGCTCGCAGTTTGTCGAGAGTCGCTACCGAATCCAGAAAGACTCTTTATCAGGAGTAACGGGAACCCTCTTATCTCAAACTTGAATAAGGATGGCGTATGGATCCCTGCGGGCAAGACATTCTCAATCTCGGTTAGGTCCGTGGTGGATGCACGGGTGCCCTGTGATGTCAACGCGTCATTCAACCCACAACCTTCTGGGTCCTATATATTGAAGATTTTTCACGAAAATAAATTGAACACGGAGGCTTGTACCGTTAATGTTATCGACGAAAATAGCGGTACACGCGCTGCACCAGAATTTAGACAAATAACCTGCCACTAATATCGGCGTCACCAGTTGAAGCGAGATCAAGTGTGCGTCTCCCTGCCAGCGGTCGTAGACCGACCCCGTGCGGTCAGTCACAGCTACCGGCGTGGCATCAGCACGTGCGGCGTCAAATTCGGCAGCGGTGATCGTGGTACCGACGAATTCGGGATCCACATTGATTTCTAGGAGAGGGGGGAACGGGCACCAAGCCTAGTTCAGTCCCATATGCCGCATGACCGGCGCAGACGTAGCCAACTCGCCCATCCCTAAAGAGCTCGAGCTTTCGGGCTTCCATACGTTGCTCGCCAAGCCCTGAGACGAGACGTGTGGGTTCTCCATAGAAGAGATGAAACCATCGAAATTCGAATCGCATGAGTTCAGCGGACCTTCCATCGAGCGTGGTGGAGGTCAAATTGTCAGCGAATTGCATCTCCCCGTCGACTGACCGCAACTGGCTGAGGCAGGTGTAGCGACGGCGCCCTCGCCACGCGCCGGCCCTGCAATGCCGTCAGCCCCCGCGAGCCGGCATTCTGGCCGTGTCCACCCAGCCTGCTGCAGCATGCCAGACAGCGCTAGGCTGGTCCGCGTCGCCGGTACCAGCCGGGCTGAGGGGATCGACAGAGCCACCGGTTGCCCGCACGTCGGTGCGGGCCAGCCACGTGCCCGACCTGAACGCCGCCCGCACCGCAGCGCGACGCGCGGCTCGCGCGGTGCTCGCCCGCGGACAGGCCCACCAACTACCGGTGCACCGGAGCGAACCGTTCATTCGCGAACCGACCAACGCCCACACATCCCCGCAGCGCCGGCTGCGGTCGGCCGACCGGGGGCCAGCGGCGCGACCAACTACCGGCACGCACACAGGCGGGAGAGCGCAAGACACCAGCGCCCACATGCTGGCTCACCATCCAGCCCGACGCTGGCACCGGACAGCCGACCCCAGGGCCAACACCACCAGCTGCCAGCAGCATGCTGCCGAGCCGGCCTCGATGCGGGGAGTACGCTGACGCGCGCTGGCGCCGGCGGGGTCGGCCAGGCTGGCTGGGATCTTCGACACCGCGGATTACCTGCGCGCTGAAGCCAGCGCTGCCCCGCGCGCGCGTGGCGAGCTGCCACACACTAGGTCTGCATGCGACCTCCAGACGGAGACGAGCGCCGGCTACGGAGGGCCGCTGACAACCCGAAGTGGTCTCTCAAACTTTGCGAAAGCGGTCCTTCAGCATTCCTCGACGCCATCCGATCCCCAAGCACGTCGCGCCAGGGCCGGAATGCGTCTCGGGGCCCCCATTGGATCGATCTTCGGGACACTTACCGGCAGCGGCTCTATTCGATAGAGGCTGGGCGAGGAGTGCTTACGAAACGTCTCCTGCTACCAACACCCCACCTCAGGTCGCTTATCCGATCAGGCGCCCTCTGCTAGGCTATGCCGTGCAGGTTGATATAAGAACCCACTGCGGGCGACGTCCATTTTCTTTCAAATCGATCGACTTCAGTGAATCGAGATCCTCGTTTCGGGCCAAATAAGCGACACAAATTCGTTCCCACTAGAACGGAGAGGTTGCCCACCCGACTCGCCGACGCTCCTCCGTCGGCCTCGTGACGTTGCGCCACCTTTAAATAGCCGAAAATAGTCCTGTTGGACGCTGCAAACGTTCACTTCGCACCCATCGTACTCATGAAGTCCTATCATTCAGTAATCCTCGCCGCTGCCACGCTCGCAGGTTGTGCTCAACCTCCGCTGAAGAGCGATATCACAAAGACTACCCGAGTCTCGGTTACGAACGCCTCCGCACCGGCGATGTTCACCGCCTCCGCTTACGAAGACGATTACGACTGCTATGGAAGGAGACCCCTCGCGTCGCTGGGTGATGAACATCGCGATTTCTCCGCAGAAGTTCCAACCAAGAGATTTCAGAGCGTCGAGTTCACCTATATCGGCGTGAACCCGCCCCAAGTCAACACATGCAGCGGCGTGGCCACCGTCGCAACCAGAGAGGGATTCGAGTATCGCTTCGAGTTCCAGCGCGTTGCGGGTGGTTGCACGATGGCCGCATTCGAACGGCAGAACTGGGTAGAGACGAAGATCCCGTTCATAGTGCGCAATCTCAAACAGCCGTTCTGGAATAATGCTGGACCATGGTGTAGAGAGGATTCCCGTTTCCTAGGGTCGTCGAATCTTGCAACGCCGCGCACTGAGGCTGACGAATGACACTGCCGGAGCGCCTGCGAGTCTCAGAAGCGATTGGCGTTCCAATCGGGCGTCCGTGAGCCCCAGCGAGCAACCGTGATGTTCGAGGCTAGAAATGAGCGGCCGCTCTTGGCTGCGGACATTGTCGCGGCAACGTACCCGGTCACCTTCCCACTTGCGCTGCTCAGAAGTCACCGTTCGGGCCGCCACGGGCGGTAACGCCGGCGCCGGCGGGCTAGCCGGAATCTCCGAGGCTACGAGTTGCCAGCAGGCTGTGCGAGCCACGCTCGCCCGCGGCCGGCACGCCACCACGCACCGGACCTGCGCGCGACCTCGGTCAAGCTCGCACATGCAGCACGGCCACCGGCGCCCCGAGCGCACCAGCAACGCGGAAAGATCCGTCATGACCATCTCCACGGCCGCGGGCCGCCTGAAGAGCCAAGGTCCGCCTGCGATATCGAGACGGAGACTCCCGCCGGATACGGAAGGCCGCTGACGACCCGAAGCGGTCGGTCATCTTGCCACATAGCGGACATTCACATATATCGATCGGCAAACACGACCTAAGCCGCTAGCGTATCGAATCGCTGTTCCGCACGAGTTTATTATTGCATTAACGGAATTATGGGGATCGATAAAAAAGCCACCGAAAGGTGGCTAAGTGGATGACCCGAAAGCGGCTGGTCCTCACCCTGATCTCTCATGTATTCACTTATGTATTCACTTCTTCTTTGGATCGTGAACGGGTAGGGTGGGATGTTTGGGTTTAGTTGGAGGATTCACATGGTGTCTGCGGTCATCTTTGCCATCCTCTCGTTTGGGCTTCGGGCCGGGATTGATAGTCGTCATATTTCAATTTCCTTTCAGTTCGATTATGGTTACAGATTTGTGAACCACTCCGGGAATCGCGGAGGTCGGTTGATTTAAACTGATGCCAGCGCGCCAGCAGTATTGCTGAGTCGCCGATAGTAGTCTACCTCAGAGCCTGTTTGAAAATTCGCCGCAGATGTGATCTAACGTTCGGATGCGGAAGAAAGAACATCGAGAACGGCAGGCAAGTATGGCGGCCAAGACAAAGCGATATCCGAGCGACATAACAGACGTGGAATGGGCAGCGATGGAAGGATTGCTGCCGAAGCCAGCCCAGCGTGGGCGACGCAGAAAGGCCGACCTGCGCGAAGTCATCAATGCGCTGCGATACCTGGTGCGCTCGGGCTGCGGCTGGCGCATGCTGCCCAAGGACTTCCCGGCTTGGCAAACGGTGTATTGGTAGTTTC
>NZ_AQPL01000624.1:0-1249 GCF_000395345.1 Cupriavidus sp. WS
CTCGAACACCGTGGCCGGCGCCTCCTCGGCAAGCGAGCGGGCGATGCCGCCGAACATGGCATGCGGCCCCGTGAACACCACCACCACGCTCGCGCTGCCGCTGACCACCGCCGTGCCCATCAGCACGATGTTCTCCAGCGCGCACGGGTCGGTGCCGCTGGCGCCGTCGCGGGCGAATTTCTCCACCGGCAGCGACTCCCCGGTCAGGGGCGCCTGGTTGACGAAGAGGTCCTTCGACGCCAGCACCCTGGCATCCGCGGGCACGAGGTCGCCCGCGGCCAGGTGGACGATGTCGCCCGGCACCAGCTCGCCGATCGGCAATTCGCGCGTGGCGGGAGGATCGGCCGGGGTTGCCCGGCGCTGCGTCGCCGCGGTGGTATGCACCATCGCGCGCAGCGCCGCCGCGGCGCGCCCGGAGCGGCGCTCCTGGACAGTGGCCAGGCCCACGCTCAGCAGCACCATCACGGCAATCACCGCCGAGGCGTCGTAGTTGCGGATGCTGGCCGATACCACCGCCAGCGTCAGCAGCAGCACGTTGAGCGGATTGAACAACTTGAGCAGAAGATCGACCGCCGCCGGGCGGGAGCGCTCGCGCTCGGCCTGGTTGGGGCCGCAGCGCTGCAGGCGCTGCGCGGCCTCGGCCTCGCTCAGCCCGTCCGGGCTGGCGGCCAGTTGCCGCAGCAGCTCGGCAAGCGGCGTGCGGGCCGCGCGCAACAGCGCCTCGTGCATGCCGCCGGAGGCGGCCGCCCCCGGCGGGCCCGGCGGCCTCGCGCCGCGCGGCTCGTGCGCGCCCGGCTTGCGGGGCAGCAGGCGAAGCCGCCGGCCAAGACGTTCGATTGTCCGCGCCATCATGCTCATGACCCCTTTCACCGTTCCCGCTGCCGCTCACGCATGAGCGCACAGGTATTGCCCGCGTGGCGCATCCGGCAAGCGCATTCCGGGCCGGCGCCTGCGATGCCTGGGCGCCATGCATGCCGGCGTCTCGCCAAGCGACGTGGCCATGCAAGAACCAGCCCTCAGTCCTTACCAGCCAATGGCCGTTTCGCCACTATGCACGGGCAACAAGATCATCCCATGACAACCTTGATGACGCCTGCACGAACCGCAGATAGCAAAAAGCCCACTCCGTGGAGTGGGCTAGGTGCCTGAATCGCTGGTGGGTCGTGCGTGACTCGAACACGCGACCAACGGATTAAAAGTCCGAGCCGAGTGGCATGCCTCGATTTTTCCGGGGATGCCCAGAGACCCG
>NZ_AQPL01000625.1:0-3243 GCF_000395345.1 Cupriavidus sp. WS
AAAAGTCCGAGCCGAGTGGCATGCCTCGATTTTTCCGGGGATGCCCAGAGACCCGAGAAATCCGCTACAGCAAAGGGTTTACGGGCAGATACTGCGCCACAGGTAGTTGACCGATATTCCCTAATGTTCCGATAATTCGCCTACACGGTGCCTACATGGAGGCCCACGTAGGCCGACACGGGGGGAAACGGGACATGAGCAAAGAGAGCTTCACGGCCGGCCGCGTTGCCGGCTATCAGTGCGCGCCGGGCAAGACCCAGACGCTATATTGGGACGCGAAGGCGCCCGGCCTGGGGCTGCGAGTCACAGCATCTGGCGCCCGCTCCTATGTATTCGAGTCCCGCCTGTTCAGCAAGACGGTGCGCGTCACCATAGGCGACCCACGCGCGTGGGACTTGGGCAAAGCCCGAACCGAGGCGGCACGCCTCAAGACGCTCATTGACGCCGGCCAAGACCCGCGCGAAGTCAAAGCCGAGGCCCGTGCCGCCCATGAGGCTCGCGCCGCAGCAGCCGCCGTGCAAACCGTCACGGTTGGCGAAGCCTGGGGCGCATATCTGGAAGACCGTCGCCCGTACTGGGGTGAGCGCCACTATAAGGACCATGTTGCCAAGGCGCAGCCGGGCGGCCTGCCGGCGGTGCGCGGCACCCGTGGGCGCGGTGTCACCATCGCCGGCCCGCTCTACCCGCTCATGAGCATGAAGTTGTGCGAGCTGGACGCGCCCACCGTGGAAGCATGGGCGGTGCGGGAGGGAAAGAAGCGCCCGGCATCGGCCCGGCTGGCGTGGCGCCTGCTCAAAGGCTTCCTGTCATGGTGTGCGGAGCAGCCAGCCTACGCGGCCGCCGTGGAAGGCAACCCGGCTAGGACCAAGAAGAGCCGCGAGGCGCTGGGCACGGCTGGCGTGAAACAGGACGCCTTGCAGCGCGAGCAGCTGACCGGATGGTTCTCTGCCGTGCGCCAGCTTTCCAACCCCGTGACCGCCGCCTACCTGCAAACCCTGCTACTGACCGGCGCGCGACCGGGCGAGGTGCTGGAGATGCGCTGGGAGGACTTGAACGAGAGGTGGCAGGGTTTGACCATCCGCGACAAGGTGGAAGGCGAGCGCACTATCCCGCTTACGCCGTATGTCGCCTCCCTGCTGTATGCCCTCCCCCGCCGCAGCGAATGGGTGTTCTCCAGCGCCGCGACCAATCCTGACAGGCCGCCCCAGCCCATAAGCAAACCTCACGACCCGCACGGCCGCGCTTGCGCGGTGGCAGGCATTGATGGCCTGACCCTGCACGGCCTGCGCCGCTCATTCCGAAGCCTGACCGAGTGGCTGGAGTGCCCAGCCGGCGTGGTGGCACAAATCATGGGGCACAAGCCCAGCGCGACCGCCGAGAAGCACTACACGGTGCGCCCCCTGGACCTGCTGCGCCTACACCATGAGCGCATCGAGGCATGGATACTCGCGCAGGCAGGAGTTGCCTTTGACCCGGCACGCGCCAAGCCCGGCCTGCGAGTCATCGCCGCCGCCTGACCGGCACAGTTTTGCCCTTGCCTACATCGACGGATGGAAAAGCCGGACACCTTCACCGGCCCGGCAGGGGCTCCCTCATGAGGGTTTGCGCGAGAAGGAGCGCAATGAGCAAGGACGCCAGGAAGTCTCGCAGCACAGGAATCCCCGAGCCTCAGACAGTTGTGGAGCTTGCGGCCGTGGTCGGCATTGGCAAGTTTGGAGGTAGTGATCGAGCAGAGAGTCTTTCCAATATGCTGCGCGAGAACTTCTCTGCGCTTCGCGATGAACTGTTACGAGACCCAATCGATGACGCATTTACCTTGCTTGTTCTTTTGGGCCTGGAGCGAGCCAAGAAACCAAGCAAGGCTGAGAAGCTAATGCTCGATCTTCATGGCCAGAACCTTTCGAGCGCCGGCAGAAAAGGGGCAGAAGTTCGCCATGGTCAGCGGGGAGGGTACTGGGAAAAGAAGGACGAAATGCGCAAAAGGTGGGCCAGCGGCAAGTACAAGACGCGGGATGATTGTGCCGACCAAGAACACAAAGCACTAGGAATATCCCGTGATACCTCCGGAAAACGCCCGACCCCACCTAGCCGCTAGCCAGCCAGAGGCTAGCCGTTGGCAGGCTATAGGGCATTCGCAGACTCCATTGCGCCGTCAACAATCGTCATCGCTGAGATTTAAAGCCGAGCGGGGCGGAATTCTGGAGCGTTGAAACGAACTCAGCACGTTATCAGCGTCCCAGGACCCGCCACGCGAGGCCGTATTGGACGTTGACCATGACGAGCCTTGCTCAAGCCATCCCGCCCGGCCTCGCCTCAATTGCCGGCGCGCGCGATGCCATCACCACCAATGAGGCGGCACCCATCATCAATCGCCGGCCTCAGACGTTACGCAAATGGGCCTGCCTCGAGAATGGCCCCATCCGCCCCGTCCGCATCAATGGCCGCCTCGCCTGGAAAGTGGCGGACCTAGCAAAGCTACTGAACGGGGGCGAATAATGAAAAACGCCCACCAAACTCCGAGCCGCCCGCCCGCATCGGTGCCGAGCTACGCGGTAGACCTGCTGGCGGCTGCAAAGCTGGTATCCCACCCGCCCGTCAACGCCACGCCTGAGATGCTGGCCGAGTATCAGGAGCACCTGCACGCCGCTGTCATCGCCTTCGAAGCGGCCATGCCGATAGCCGCTGATGGCGAAATCGTGATCGACCACATCAACGCAGGGGCCTGACATGGAAAAAGAAAACGCCCGCCCCCAGCAAGCAGAGACGAGCGCGAACGAAGAGCCCAATTCTACGACAGGCCGCCTACCGAGTCGTACCAATACGGTCAGGGCCGAGGTATTGGCTCATCTGATTGAAGGCCGACGCCTCACAAACATGGACTCCGTGTTCGCGCAAAACACGACCCGCCTGGCATCCGTGGTACACGCTCTTGAAGCGGACTACGGCTGGCACATCAAACGCCGCGACATTGAGAAGCGTACCGTTGACGGCCGCACTGCATCGGTCAGCGAATACTGGCTGCCGGAGCATGCACGTGAGGCCGCTCTCGCGGCCGGCGCCCGCGCCTGGATCGATGCGGTGAACACAGAACGCGCAGAGCAACGCAAGGCCGCACGCACACTGCACTAACACCACCCCACCAAGCAAAAATCCGCGATCGTCGCCTGCCTAATCCGAAGTGAGACAGGCGGCGAAGGTGTATCAACGCCAACTTGTTGGCTGAGCTTGCCCCCGCAAAACGAA
>NZ_AQPL01000626.1:0-200 GCF_000395345.1 Cupriavidus sp. WS
TGCCGCTGCTGGTGGCCGGCTTCCTGCCGTGGCTGGGACTGGCGCCGCGCATGTGGCAGGTGGTGCGCGGCGGCGCCGCGGCGGCGCGCGCCACCGGCACCCGGCCGTTCCAGCCGGCGCTGCTGCTGGCGGTGTGGGCCATCGCCATCTTCGTGTTCTTCAGCCTGTCGGGCTCCAAGCTGCCGGGCTACATCGTGCCG
>NZ_AQPL01000627.1:0-4289 GCF_000395345.1 Cupriavidus sp. WS
AGCCTGTCGGGCTCCAAGCTGCCGGGCTACATCGTGCCGATCTTCCCCGCGCTGGGCATGCTCGCCGGCGTGGCGCTGCAGCATATCGACGACCGCAGCTGGCGCCGCCAGATGAACGGCATGCTGGCGATCGCGGTGGCCGGCCTGCTGGCCAGCCCCTACGTGGCCACGCTGAATTCCGACAACACCCCCAACGAGCTGTACCGCCTGTTCGCGGTGTGGGTCGGCGCGGCCTTCGCGCTGATGATCGTCACCATCTTCGCCGCGCGCTGGCTGCTGGCCCGCAAGGGCCTGATGGTCAGCATCACGGTCTACGCGGTGGGCCTGTTCGGCAGCTTCACGGTGGCGCTGCTCGGCCACGAAGTGATGGGCCGGCCGACCTCCGGCGTGGACATGGTGCCCGCCATCGAGGCGGTGCTGACCGACGACATGCCGATCTACGGCGTGCGCATGCTGGACCACACCCTGCCGTACTACCTGCGCCGCACCACCATCATGGTGGAATGGCCCGACGAGCTGGAGTTCGGCACCCAGCAGGAGCCGCAGAAATGGCTGCCCACGCTGGATGCCTTTATTGCAAAATGGCAGGATGGCCAGCGCGCCGTGGGGATCATGTCCGCCGCGACCTACCGCCTGCTGCAGGAGCGCAACGTGCCGATGTACAAGATCGCGCAGGACAAGCGCCGCGTGGCGGTGGCCAATTTCCCGCTGCCGGGCCAGACCCCGGCGGCCGCACAGCCCTCCGCACAGCCAGAACCGAACCGCGCCCCATGACGCTTTCCACCTTCGCATTCATCTTCACCGGCGTGCTGCTCAATGCCTGCGCGCAACTGCTGCTCAAGGCCGGCACCAACGCCATCGGCGCCATCACGCTGGAGCGCGCCACGCTGTTTGCCACCGCGCTGCGCGTGCTGACGCAGTGGCCGGTGCTGGCCGGGCTGACGCTCTACGTGGTGAGCGTGGGCGTGTGGATCGTCGGCCTGTCGCGCGTGGACGTCTCGATCGCCTACCCGATGCTGTCGCTCGGCTACGTGGTGAACGCGCTGGCGGCCTGGTGGCTGTTCGGCGAGATGATCGGCCCGCTGCGCGTGGCCGGCATCCTGCTCATCCTGGCCGGCGTGTTCCTGATCGCCCGCTCGTGAGCGCCATCCCAACGTACCGCAAGGCCCGACCGTCATGACCGCACCCGCTGCCCAAGCCTTCCTGCCCTTCGTCAAGCCGTCGATCGACGCCGACGCCATCGCCGAGGTCGGTAAGGTGCTGGCCTCGGGCTGGATCACGTCCGGCCCCAGGATGCACGCGTTCGAGGACGCGCTGTCCGCGCTGTTCGGCGGCCGCCCGGTGCGCACCTTCGCCAACGGCTCGGCGACGATGGAAATCGCCCTGCGCATCGCCGACATCGGCCCCGGCGACGAGGTCATCACCACGCCCATCACCTGGGTGGCCACCGCCAACGTGGTCGTCACCGTGGGCGCCAAGCCGGTCTTCGTCGACGTCGACCCGCGCACGCGCAACCTCGACCTCGACGCCGTGGAAGCCGCCATCACGCCGCGCACGCGCGCCATCATGCCGGTCTACCTGTCGGGCCTGCCGGTCGACATGGACCGCCTCTACGCCATCGCGCGCAAGCACGGCCTGCGCGTGATCGAGGACGCCGCCCAGGCCATCGACTCGCGCTGGCGCGGCCAGCGCATCGGCGCCTTCGGCGACCTGGTGAGCTTCAGCTTCCAGGCCAACAAGAACATCACCAGCGTCGAAGGCGGCTGCCTGGTGATGAACTCGCCGGAAGAAGCGCTGCGCGCCGAGCGCCTGCGCCTGCAGGGCGTGATCCGCAGCGGCCCGGACGGCATGGACGTGGAGGAGCCCGGCGGCAAGTTCAACCTGACCGACGTCAACGCCGCCATCGGCCTGTCGCAACTGGCGCACCTGGATCACGTCACCGCGCGCCGCGCCGAGCTGGCCGAGGCGTATTTCCGCAGTGCCGCCGACCACGGCCTGGCCGGACTCGGCATCGAGCTGCCGCTGCCGCGCGACGGCGAGCTGGCCACCACCAACTGGCACATGTTCCAGGTGGTGCTGCCGGCCGCGCGCATCGCGGGCGGGCGCACCGCCGTGATGGACGCCATGCGCGAGCGCGACATCGGCACCGGCGTGCACTATCCCGCCCTGCATCTGTTTACCTACTACCGCTCCCTTGGCTGGCGCGAAGGCATGCTGCCCCATGCCGAGCGCATCGGACAGGGCATCCTCACCCTGCCGATGTTCCCTGCGATGCAGGCCGCCGACGTGGAGCGGGTCTGCGCAACCCTCAGCGAAACATGCAAACGCCTCCTCAAATGAGCCCCGTCGAGGTCTCCGTCGTCATTCCCGTCTATAACGAGGAAGACGGCCTGCAGGCCCTGTTCGACCGCCTCTACCCGGCGCTCGACGCCCTCGCCTGCAGCTACGAGATCATCTTCGTCAACGACGGCAGCCGCGACCGCTCCGCGCAGATCCTGGCCAGCCAGTACCGGCTGCGCCCGGACGTCACGCGCGTGGTGCTGTTCAACGGCAACTTCGGCCAGCACATGGCCATCCTGGCCGGCTTCGAGCAGACCCGCGGCCAGATCGTCATCACGCTGGACGCCGACCTGCAGAACCCGCCGGAAGAAATCCCGCGCCTGGTGGCGACCATGCGCGAAGGGCACGACTACGTCGGCACCATCCGCCGCGAGCGCAACGACACGGCCTTCCGCCGCGTGGCGTCGCGCGCCATGAACCGGCTGCGCGAGCGCATCACGCGCATCAAGATGACCGACCAGGGCTGCATGCTGCGTGCCTACGACCGCAACGTGATCGACACCATCAACGCGTGCCGCGAGGTCAACACCTTCATTCCCGCGCTGGCCTACACCTTTTCCTCCAATCCGGTCGAGATCGTGGTCGAGCACGAGCAGCGCCACGCCGGCGAATCCAAGTACTCGCTGTTCCAGCTCATCCGGCTGAACTTCGACCTGGTGACGGGCTTCTCGATCGTGCCGCTGCAATGGTTCTCGGCCATCGGCACGCTGCTGTCGCTGGCCTCGGGCGGGCTGGTGGCGGTGCTGCTGGTGCGCCGCTTCCTGCTCGGCGCGGAAGTGCAGGGTGTGTTCACCCTGCTGGCCTTCAACTTCTTCCTGGTCGGCATCATGCTGTTCGGCATCGGCCTGCTGGGCGAGTACATCGGCCGCATCTACCAGGAAGTGCGCAACCGCCCGCGCTACCGCATCCAGGCGGTGCTAGAGGGCAACCCCGAAACACAGAAAGGCCAGCCGGCCACGGAGCCATCGTGCGCGCAGTAGTCTTCGCCTACCACAACGTCGGCGACCGCTGCCTGCGCGTGCTGCACGCGCGTGGCGTCGAGGTGGCGCTGGTCGTCACCCACCGCGACCGCCCGGACGAGAACATCTGGTTCCGCCGCGTCGCCGATACCGCCGCCGAACTCGGCGTGCCCTTCATCTACGGTGAAGACCCCGCCGACCCGGCGCTGGCCGAGGCGGTGGCCGCGGCGCGCCCGGACATGATCTTCTCGTTCTACTACCGCGCGATGATCCCCGCCGCCGTGCTGGCGCTGGCGCCGCGCGGCGCGTTCAACATGCACGGCTCGCTGCTGCCGAAGTACCGCGGCCGCGTGCCGGTGAACTGGGCCGTGCTGCGCGGCGAGACCGAGACCGGCGCCACGCTGCACGCGATGGAAGCCAAGCCGGACGCCGGCTACATCGTCGACCAGACCGCCGTGCCGATCCTGCCGGACGACACCGCGGGCGAAGTCTTCGAGAAGGTCACGGTGGCCGCCGAGCAGACGCTGTGGCGCGCGCTGCCCGCCATGATGGCCGGCAACATCGTGCCGCTGCCCAACCGCCTTGCCGAAGGCAGCTACTTCTCCGGCCGCAAGCCGGAAGACGGCCGCATCGACTGGCAGCAAGGCGCCGCCCGGGTCTACGACCTGGTGCGCGCGGTGGCGCCGCCCTACCCCGGCGCCTTCACCGACATCGGCGCGCGCCGCTTCGTGGTGGCGCAGGCGCGCCGCCCGCACGGCGCCGCGCCCGCCCTGCCGGCGGGCGCCCGGCCCGGCCTGCACGTGGCCGGCGGGCAGATCGTCGGCCTGTGCGGCGACGGCGAAGTGATCCTGATCCGCGAATTACTCGACGCGGGCGCACCGGCACAGGCCGTTTCGCCCGACGCACTCTCTACATTTCTTACCGCATCGTCCAAAGAGGAACACCGATGAAAAAGGTCCTGATTCTTGGCGTCAACGGCTTCATCGGCCA
>NZ_AQPL01000628.1:0-1687 GCF_000395345.1 Cupriavidus sp. WS
CCGTACCGCTTCCGCTACCGCGAGGACCGCGAGTACCGCCTCCATAGCGCCGCAACGGGCTTGCTCTACCGCCAACTGCTGGACGCCCAGCTTCTGGACTGGCTCAGTGGCTACCCCGCCCTTTGGGGGCCGTTGCTCTACGTCCTGGCTGGCCAGTACGAGCACGCCGGGGTGCTGGGCGAGCTGGTCGTGCAGGCCGACCGCGCCTCCGTCGCCCAAGAGCTGGGCGGCGATCCGGCGCGCGCCATGGCCGCGCCCAAGCATGCGCTACAGCGCAAACTGCTGGACGGGTTGCGCTATCTGCTCAAGGAAGAGTTGAAGCTGAACCAGCCCGAGGCCTCTGATGGCTGGCTCACCGAGGACGCACTATGGCTGGTGAGCAAGACGGTTTCCGACAAGCTGCGCGCGCATCTGCTGTCCCAAGGTATTGACGGCATTCCCGCGAACAACACCGCCGTGTTCAACGTGCTGCAGGATCACGGCATGTTGCATCCCACGACGGACGGCAAAGCAGTCTGGCGCGCGACCGTGACCAGCGCGACCGGGTGGTCCCACTCGTTCACTCTGTTGCGCCTCGCTCCCGCGCTGATATGGGAACCAGGCGAACGGCCCGTTCCTTTCGCTGGGACGGTGGCGATCGACGCCGTACCCAACGATAAGTCGGTCGCCCAGCCGGCAGCCGTCGCGGAAACGACCCAGGAAGGCCAAGAAGCGCCACCATGGGAAAGCAGCAGCGTCGCGGTACCGTCGCCCGCGACTCAAACAGTACCCGACGTGTTGGAGGACATGCTGGCGATGGTGGGAATGGGCAATTCGTCCGGCACGCAGCAGGATGAGGAGGCCACCTCGCATGCGGCCGACGCAACACCATCCGAAGCCCCTATGCCAGCGATGGCTGCAGCTTCACCACCATCGCCTGTGCCCCCGGCTGCGCCATCGTCCGCTACTGCGCAGCCATCCGGCGAGCATTTCATGGCATGGCTGAAGCAGGGAATCGTTTCGCGCCGGCTCATCATCAATGATGCGAAAGCGCTCGTGCATACCGTGAGCGACACGGCTTACCTGGTCAGCCCAGGCGTGTTCCAGCGATACGCACGAGAGCACCCGCAGGTAGGCATGCTTGCTAAGCAAGAGAGCCAGCAGGATTGGCAATGGGTGCAAAAGCGTTTCGAGAAATTGCAGTTGCACCGCAAACACATCAATGGCCTAAACGTCTGGGCGTGCTCCGTTACAGGATCGCGCAAGTCACGCCAGTTGCACGGCTATCTCCTTCGTGATCCGCTGCCCTTATTCGGCAAAGTACCGCCGAATAATCCTTACTTGTCAATCTTGCAAAGCATTTAGCGCGCAACAAGGAACAAATACGGTCTGCAACCCATGGAAGCGAATGAGATAAAGCAGCGGGTCAGACGAGGAATAGATATCTTCATGAAAATATATGGGAAGCACGATGAGGATTAACCATTTCCTGCGCACTGTTTCACCGTCCAACAGGCCTAGCTGACTAATGTGCTGGGCCAGGGGTATTTGTTGATTGTGCGACCGACGCACGAGTGTTGGTTCAGGGCGATGGATACGTCGGCTGAGCACGTCGAAGCAGTGTTCTGTCGGTTCACGGTTGAGCCGACGGCAGGCCGGTGCTCTCAATTTTTTTTGACCATTTTCACGACTTGAGCCGGCGTTATGC
>NZ_AQPL01000629.1:0-2544 GCF_000395345.1 Cupriavidus sp. WS
TTGACCATTTTCACGACTTGAGCCGGCGTTATGCCGTCCTCGATGACGGCATGGAATTCAGCCTGGTGCCTTGGCGACCGGTGATTGAACAGCGGCTGGGGCAGCGGATCGTCGCGACGGCGCGTGGTGGCGGTGTGTCGTGGAAGATCGGGCGGCAGCGATCCTCCCAATCGTAGATACTTGGCTTGCTTAGTCTCGGCGTTTTTTATTTAGGCTCTGGTCTTGTAAAACGGCTGGGGGATTTGCCGAATAGCTGTTTAAAGGCATGAGTAAATGCCGAAGGCGTGGAATAGCCAATTGTTAATGCCACCTCTGTCACTGTAATGTCTGACCTCAACATTTCAAGCGAGCCAAGAAGCCGCATGCGTTGTCGCCATGTGTGATACGGCAAACCCGTAGCCCGCAGGAAATGTCGAGTAAATGTACGTGACGACATGCGAGCAAGACCTGCGGACTCATCGAGTGTATGGGCTAGATGTGGGGCGCTCTGAATTGTCAAGCAAACTTCAAGTAGTCTAGGTTCAGTAGGGAACGGCAGATTAAACGGGGCATCCGGCAGCGATTGCAACGAATCTAGCAGCACTTTAACCTTTCGTCCGTCTGCACCGTCTTCATCATACTTAACAGGTATAGATGTACAGCCGTGATGGATGAATGCACGGACAAACTCATCCACCATTACCACCCGTGGCTCTTGATCTTGTATGGCTACAGCAGTTGGTTCGATATACAAACTTTCCAACTCGACCTCTTCGCCAATCCATAGGGTATGAACACAGCCAGGAGGTATCCACACTCCGTAGTCGGGCGGCAATGTCAATGTAGTCGCCCCCGCTTGCACCTGCATCAGGCCATTTCGGGCGAATAGAAATTGCCACCAGACATGCTCGTGGCCCTGGACACAGGTTCCCCCCTTGAGGCTATATGCACGAAAATACACATGCCGAGGCAACTCCTTCAGCGAAGAGGTGCAGGCAAGACACCAATCCCGATTGTGGATTCTAGCCATCACGATCTAATCTCCGTTGGCAGCTACTCGATATATGTTGGCATTGTATCGAAAGCGCGCCTGGGATGCGACCGATATCCTATCGTTATTTAGTGCTAGGAATTAATCGCATGAAATATAAGCTGTTGCTGCCCTGGTTGATGGTGTTTGGTGCAGGCCTTTGCCTGCGTACCGGTATCTCGTCACTTTCCCCGGTGCTTGATAAAATCCAGCAGGAACTTGTCATCAGCAGTAGCTCCCTGGGCCTGTTGACTGCCATCCCGGTTGTCTGCATGGGTGTGTTGTCACCGCTCGGCCATGCCTTCGATCGCCATCTTGGTCTAAAAAAGTCCATGATTGTGGCGCTCGCCGTGCTAACGATAGGCTTGGCACTTCGCCTTCATGCAGAAACTTATGGCCTTCTCCTTCTGACCGCAGCATTGGTCGGTGTTGGTGACGCCATCATTCGGCCACTGTTGAGCGGCTTCATTAAAGAGACCTTTCACAATAAAACACATGCGGCTATGGGGCTGTATGCCACAGCAATGGGTGTCGGTTCTGCCGCTGCTGCATACGCAACACCATTCCTGTCTAGCGGCACTGAGAGTTGGCAAGGCGGCCTAGCATTTTGGGCAATCCCTGCGGCTGTAGCCGGCGTGTTGTGGGCCATGTGGCCAGGTGCTGCACATGAAGCTGCCCATGTGCAACATGGGCACAAGCATGGGCTAAATCGGCTGGAAGTAGCGGCATTGACGCTGTTCTTCGGTTTGCAGGCCGGCATCAACTACACGATTGTTGCGTGGCTGCCTAGCCTGTACCTTGCCTCGGGATTCTCCCAGCACGCGAGCAGCGCATTGATCGCACTGTTCCTAATACTACAGACATCGACTAGCCTGTTTTTTCCTGTTGTCATGCGAACCCTGCGTGCGGGCGTTGCCGGTGCAATGGTCACTTTCACCGCCTTGGCTATCGCTGGCTTCTTTATGCTGTGGTGGCTTCCACAGACAGTTTGGGGAGCGGCCGTGCTTCTTGGCGTTGCGACAGGTGGCTTATTCCCAATTGCGTTGCTTCTCCCGCTTGAATTTTCTTCGTCCCGCAGTGAAGCAACACGCCTAAGTGGCTTGACACAATCTGGGGGCTACCTGATAGCTGGTGTAACGCCGTGGATTGCCGGTATAGCGGCGGATCATATGGGCGCTGTCCGTGGTATTGCGTCGCAGAGCCTGCTTATGGGTATCGTGCTGATCGTCGTGGTCGGACAGGTGCGAGCATCCTATCGTCGCCATACAAAATACATCCGTGAAAAAGCGTAGGTGCCACTATAGAACTGCGGTATTTGCGCTGCTTTCTAGCTGTAGCCGAAAGACTGCATTTCGCGCAAGCGGCCGAACGACTGCACATCGAACAGTCGCCGCTGTCGCGTGCAATCAAGGAACTAGAGGACGAACCGGGCGCACAGTTATTCATTCATACCAGCCGCACCACGGCCTGTTGCCGCAGCAGTTATTAGGCAAGTCGTTGGCAGTCGATTCATCTTCGGTGACGAGGCTGTTAGA
>NZ_AQPL01000630.1:0-2619 GCF_000395345.1 Cupriavidus sp. WS
GAAAGCCTTTGACTTTGACGTTCTGCAGTTAACGTTGAAGCACAAGCACACCAACCCGCAAGCCAAGCCAAAACCACAAATAGCAATCCCCGTCACCGGGGAACTTGAACCCCCGCCAACCACCCCAAGCTACTTGCAAGACAAGACCCGCCCTCCAGCTTTATGGCGAATGAATCTCGCTGAGTAAAGGAGCCCCTCTCATGTGGAAACGATTCTCCGCGCTATGGACCCTGCTGCGGCGCGACGGCCGCCTGCTGTGGTTCGCGCTGCGCCATCCGGACGCGCCGCGCTGGCTGCGCCCGGCCAGCTTCGGGCTGGTGCTCTACGCGATCTCGCCGATCGACCTGATCCCGGATTTCATCCTCGGGCTGGGCATCGTCGACGACGTGGTGCTGATTCCGCTGGCGGTGCACTTCATGCTCAAGGCCCTGCCGCCGCATGTGCTGCGGCAGGCCGAGGCGCGCGCCGGCGCCACCACCGTGCGCGCGCGCTAGCCGCCGCGCTCAGGGCAGCAGGATGGTGGTGCCGGTGGTCTTGCGGCCTTCCAGGTCGCGGTGCGCCTGCGCCACGTCGGCCAGCGCGTAGCGCTGGCGCACCTCGATCTTGACCTTGCCGCTGGTGACCATCTCGAACAGGTCGGCCGCCATCGGCTCCAGCAGTTCGCGGTGGACCACGTAGGTCATCAGCGTGGGCCGCGTGAGGCGCAGCGAGCCCTTGTTGCCGAGCACCGAAAGATCGAAAGGCGGCACCGGGCCCGAGGCGTTGCCGAACACCACCATCGTGCCGCGCGGCGCCAGGCAGTCCAGCGAGCCGTTGAAGGTGTCCTTGCCCACCGAGTCGTAGACCGCGGCGACGCCCTTGCCGCCGGTGATCTCCTTGACCCGGTCGACGAACGATTCGCGCGTGTAGACGATGGTGTGGTCGCAGCCGTGCGCGCGCGCCAGCGCCGCCTTCTCGTCGCTGCCGGCGGTGCCGATCACGGTCACGCCGAGCGCCTTGAGCCACTGACTGGCGATCAGGCCCACGCCGCCCGCGGCCGCGTGCAGCAGCACGGTGTCGCCGGGCTGCGCGCGGTAGCTGTCGCGCACCAGGTATTGCACGGTCAGGCCCTGCAGCATCATCGCCGCGCCCTGCTCGAACGAGATCGCGTCCGGCAGGCGCACCACGATGTCGGCCGGCATCACGCGCACCTGCGCGTAGGCGCCCGTGGGACGGCCCGCGTAGGCCACGCGGTCGCCCACGCCGAGGTGCGTCACGCCCTCGCCCACCGCCTCCACCACGCCGGCGCCTTCCATGCCGATGCCGCCGGGCAGCGGCTGCTTGTACAGGCCGGTGCGGAAATACACGTCGATGTAGTTCAGGCCCACGGCCTCGTGCCGCACGCGGATCTGGCCGGGGCCGGGCTCGCCGACCTCGACATCCACCCACTGCATCACTTCCGGTCCGCCGGTCTCGAAAATACGGATGGCCTTGCTCATGTTGTGCTCCTGTCGTTCTTGCAACCGCTACTTGTGAGGGATCAGGCTTGCGTGCCCGGCTCGGGGTAGAGCCGGCGCAGTTCGGCGACCAGCAGTTCGGCGGTCGCCACGTTGGTCGCACACGGCACGTTGTGCACGTCGCAGGCGCGCACCAGCGCATTGATGTCGGGCTCGTGCGGCTGCGGCGTCATCGGGTCGCGCAGGAAGATCACCACGCCCACGCGGCCTTCGGCCAGTTGCGCGCCGATCTGCAGGTCGCCGCCCCAGGGGCCGGAGAGCATGCGCGTCACCGTGAGGCCGACCTCGTCGGCCAGGCGCCCGCCGGTGGTGCCGGTGGCCAGCAGTTCGCAGCGCGCGAGGAAATCGCGGTGGCGCTGGGCAAAGGCGACGATGTCGTCTTTCTTGTGGTCGTGCGCGATCAGCGCAATGCGAGGGCAAGTCATCTGCGTCATCCGGGCCAGTCAGGGAAAGGCCGGGCCGGCGCGGCCCGGCGGGAAACACCCCGTGCGCGGCAAGGCCACGCGCGGGGTACGGCAAAACGGGGCAAACGGCGAAAAGCGGCCTAGAACGTGCCCGGGAACGCGCCACCGTCCAGCAGGATGTTCTGGCCGGTCATGTAGGCGGCCTGGCGGCTGCACAGGAAGGCGCAGGTGGCGCCGAACTCGGCCGGCTCGCCGAAGCGGCGGGTCGGGTTCTGCGCGGCGCGGCGCTCGGCCACTTCCTCCACCGTCAGGCCGGCCTTCTTCGCGCCGCCTTCCATCGTCTTGAACAGGCGGTCGGTATGGAACGGCCCCGGCAGCAGGTTGTTGACGGTCACGCCGTGCTGCGCCACTTCGCGCGCCAGCCCGGCGACGAAGCCGGTCAGGCCCGAGCGCGCGCCGTTGGACAGGCCGAGCACGTCGATCGGCGCCTTGACCGCGCCGCTGGTGATGTTGATGATGCGGCCCCACTTGCGCGCGATCATGCCGTCCACGGTGGACTTGATCAGCTCGATCGGGGTCAGCATGTTGGCGTCGATCGCGGCCAGCCACGCATCGCGGTCCCAGTCACGGAAATTGCCCGGCGGCGGGCCGCCGGCGTTGTTGACGAGGATGTCCAGGTCGCCGAGCCTGGCGACGGCATCCAGCGCCAGCTTGCGTCC
>NZ_AQPL01000631.1:0-1558 GCF_000395345.1 Cupriavidus sp. WS
TCGCCGAGCCTGGCGACGGCATCCAGCGCCAGCTTGCGTCCTTCCGGGGTGGTGATGTCGGTGGCCACCGCCACCACGCGCCGGCCGTGGCGCGCGCGCAGGTCCGCCGCCGCCTTCTCCAGCGCCTCGGCGCCGCGCGCCACGATCACCACGTCCACGCCTTCGGCGGCCAGCGCGTCCGCGCAGGCGAAACCGAGGCCCTTGCTGGCGCCGCACACCAGCGCATGCTTGCCGCGCAATCCTAGATCCATCTCGTCGACTCCTTGTTGTGTCATCGAGGCGGCTGCCCGCCCCTGTTGTTGGCCATGCCTTGTGTCTTCTAGCCTGCCCGCGCCGGTTCGCGCCGGCGCGCCGACAGCAAATATATCCCGCCCATGACCAGCGCGCTGCCGGCCAGTTGCACGCCGGTGATCGGCTCGCCCAGCAGCCAGAAGCCGAGGAACAGCGTCGACACCGGGCCCAGCATGCCGGCCTGCGACGCCATCGGCGCGCCGATGCGCGCCACCGCGATCATCGTCAGCGACACCGGCATCACCGTGCACAGCACCGAGTTCACCAGCGACAGCCACATCACGGGCGCCGGCTGCAGCAGCGCCGCCACGGGGCGCCCCAGCACGACATACTGCACGATGCAGCAGGCGGTGGACACGCACATCGCATACGCCACCAGCCGCAGCGAGCCGATGCGCTGCACCAGCTCGCCGGACAGGATCAGGTAGATGCCGTAGGTCAGCGCGCTGCTCAGCACCAGCGCAGCGCCCAGCCAGACCCCGCTGCCGCTCACGTCCAGATCATGCGCGAAAACCAGCACGATGCCTATATACGCGAGCAGCAGCGACAGCCATTGCCTGGGGCTGATGCTGCGCTTGAACACCACGGCGCTGGTCAGCAGCACGAACGACGGCGTGAGGAACAGGATCAGCCGCTCCAGCCCGGCGGTGATGTACTGCAGGCCGAGGAAATCGAGGAAGCTCGACAGGTAGTAGCCGATGAAGCCGAGGAAGACGATGCGGCCGCGGTCGGCCCAGGACAGCGCCGGCAGCCGGCGCGACTGCCACCAGCCGATCGCCATGAACAGCGGCACGGCGAACAGCATGCGCAGCGTGATGACCATGACCGCGTCGACGTCGTAGCGGTACATCAGCTTGGCGACGATGGCCTTGCAGGAAAACAGCACGGCGCCGATGGCGGCCACGGCGAGGCCGCTGCGCTGGGAGGGTGGCTGGGAAGCGGGCTGCGCGGGAGCCGCGATGCGGGAAAGTGGGGATGCGGGCACGGGGGCGGACTGGATGGGACACGCCGCGCGCCGCCGGAGGCGGCTCGGGCAGGACGCGAGCCATTGTATGCGAAAAGAGGCAAAGGCTGCGGACGCCGCCCGCGCCGGGCCGCGGCGGGCGGCAGCGGACGCGGCGGCGCGGGCGCGGACCCGGCCGAGGCGGCGCTGGCAGCCTTCGCCAAACTGCCGTAAGCTCGCCGGTCGGCACGCCCGCCCGCGTGCCGCATAAGAAAAACCAAGGAGCACACATGACGGCAGCATCCCTCTTTCCCTCCCTTTCGC
>NZ_AQPL01000632.1:0-4097 GCF_000395345.1 Cupriavidus sp. WS
TTCAGGATCACCCGGTAGCCGGCGTCGACAAAGGGGCCGATGTTGCGGTAGTAGTTGCTCCAGCCGCCAGCGCCGGGGCCCCCGCCATGCAGCATGATGACGGTTTCGCCGTTACCCGCTTCGTTGTAGTGAATCTTGAAATCGGAAAAACCTTTTTCATTGATTTTCACGAACTTGCTGGTGGAACTTTCGGTGAGTGCTGTCATTTTTTATTTCATGCTGTGATCAGCACCGAATTTGGCTGATCTACGCTGAGGCCCGCCACAGCGAGTTTTCCTAGGGATCAAGTGGATTCACCATACCCCGGTGCTTTCCACAACCCGATCCGGTTTCCATCCGCTTGGCTCCCAGCCGACACCTGGAAACTGGCTCATTCCTCCTAGGAGTCAGCATGGCCAAAATCAAACTCACCAAGTCCGCTATAGACGCGGCACAACCCCAGGCGCAGCCCGTCGAACTGCGCGATACCCTGGTGCCCGGCTTCATGTGTAAGGTTACACCTGCAGGCCGCAAGGTGTTCATGCTCCAGTACCGGACCAATGCCGGGGAGCGGCGCAAGCCCGCCATCGGCCTGTACGGAGAGCTGACCGTCGAGCAGGCCCGCTCGCTGGCGCAGACCTGGCTGGCCGAGGTCCGCCGGGGCGGCGACCCCGGCGGCGACAAGGCTGAGGCGCGCAAGGCACCGACCGTCAAGGAACTGTGCGGACGCTTCATGTCGGACTACTCCAAGGTTCGCAACAAGCCGAGCACGCAGAAAGGCTACCAGGGCAACATCGACCGCAACATCATCCCTATTCTGGGCCGCATGAAGGTCCAGGACGTCAAGCGCCCGGACGTTGCGACGATGATGAAGAAGCTGGAGTCCACGCCGATGGAGGCCAACCACACGCTCGCCGTCATGCGAAAAATGTTCAACATGGCCGAAATCTGGGGCTTGCGGACGGATGGCACGAACCCGTGCCGGCACATCCCCCAATACCCTCAAGGCAAGACCACCCGGCTCATCACCGACGAGGAAATGGGCAAGTTGTTCAGGCATCTGGACAAGGTGGAGGCCGAAAGCAGCGAACCACCCATCGTCACGCTGGCCATCCGCTTGCAGTTCGAGTTCGCGGCGCGCCGCTCCGAAATCCTGTTGCTGGAGTGGACCTGGGTCGATCTGGAGAACCGGCGCGTGGCCTGGCCTGACAGCAAGACCGGCGGCATGTCCAAACCGATGAGCGAGGAAGCGCACCGCCTGCTCTCGACGGTGCCCAGGCACGAAGGCTCACTCTATGTGCTGCCGTCGCTGCGCGATCCGCTCAAGCACATGACGAACGGGGAGCATTACAACGGCTGGAGCCGCATCCTGAAGGCTGCTGGTGTGCAGCACGTCGGCACACATGGTATCCGGCACCGTTCGGCCACCGACATCGCCAATTCGGGCATCCCGGTCAAGGTCGGCATGGTGCTGACCGCGCACAAGACGGTGGCGATGTTCATGCGCTACATCCACACCGAGGATGCGCCGGTGCGTCAGGCGGCCGAACTGGTGGCGAACCGGCGCAAGACGGTGGTGGCGGGCACGATTGCCACACCAGTCGATGTATCTTGACAGTCATTCGTTTATAGACGAAAATGGCAGCATACGAGATTGAGCATTACCTGACTCTCGGTGAGCAGAAGGACTTCTACATCGAATGGCTGAAGCGGTTACGCGACGGTCAAGCCAAGGTTGCGGTGGCACGGCGCGTCATTCGCATCGAGCAAGGCAACTTTGGCGATCACAAGTTCTGTCGCAAGGGCGTGTGGGAGTTGCGCATCGATGCGGGGCCGGGCTACCGGGTGTACTACGCCTTGTCGGGCCGGCGTGTGGTGTTGTTGCTGTGCGGCGGCGACAAGAAGACTCAGGACGCGGACATCGCTCGGGCGGTGGATTACTGGCAAGACTGGCAACGGAGAACAGATGATGAGAAGTAGACCCCATGACGATGCGATGGCCGAGTTGTACCGAAACGACCCCGCGTTCGCGCTGGAAGTGGTCAACGGCATTCTGGAAGATGGCGACCAGGCCGAACTGCTGATCGTGCTGCGTCAAATGGCCGAGGCCTTCGGCGGCGTTCAGGCGGTGGCCGAACAGGCGCACCTGAATCCGACGCAGCTTTATCGCACGCTCTCCCCGAAGGGCAATCCGGCACTTAACAGCTTGCGGGCAATCCTCAAGGCGATGGGTCTGCGGCTGGCGGTGCAGCCGTTGGCTGCACCCGCCGTGCCAGCGCATGCCACCTGAATGTGGCATTGATGTCGGTCTGCGACAACTGACGGCCACGGAGACGATAACGCCTGGTGGTGGCTTCGGATCAGTCCCTGGGTTGCGCACCTAGCCAGCGCTCCATGACGAAAATAACCACCGTGTGTGATGCATGGACTGCCAGCCGGGCCTCAGACGCCACGATCTGCGGCGGCTCAATGCCGCGTCCATGAAACGACCACGCTCGCGCGTTGCTAAGCACATTCAAACGCCTGGCTCACTGATGACGCCGAAATCACGTGTAATTCGAGGTCCCCTGGAGTTCGATCCTGGCCGGCATCGAACTGATGCATATGATTCGCAAAGGCCAGTTCATGCTGAAGCGTGAAGGCATGTCGTTTGCCGACCAGTTCTACGCATTCGCAGGACACTTCCGTCTGACGTAAGAAGTCGCTGGCGCAACCCGGTACCACTTTGCCTTGCACCCGCTAACGCGATACAACCGCACCGGACGCCCGGACCGGGCGGCGGTCACTGAACGGTCAAAACTGCTTGCGAAGCGACAGGAAAGTCACCACCGGATCCAGTTTGGCATCGGCACGAACCGGCGCGCCACCGGCAGTCCCCGTGGCCTTGACTTTCAAAAACAGCTTCTGAACCGAGAAGCCGATGCTGTAGCCATCCGACAGGGGCCAGTCCGCGCCGATCGTTAGTGCCGTACCGAGCGCATCGTCAACCTTGAGGTTCTGCACGGCGCCATCTTTGGTGCTGAAAACCCTCAGATAGGTCAGACCGCCGCCGAAAAACGGTCGGATCGGCCCCAGCATGCCTGGCGAATACGTCATTGTCAAAATGGCCGGGCCACCTTTGACACTGCCCAATTTTCCCAACGGGCTCAAGGTTCCAGCGCCGCCGAAATCGGTTTCCACCGGCGAACCGACATCCAGCCGGGCGTCCAGTTGGGCGTTACGGCGTATCCGATTTCCACGCCCAGCGCGGTGTCGCTGCCCACCGTCACCGCGCCACCCGGCACCGGGTTGCCAGCGAACGAGACATCCGCCGAGGGGTGGAACTTCAGGTGGACGGCTCCGACGCCAATGGACCATGGCGACGGGGAGTTGGTGAAGGCTTGTGCATGGACGCCGGCCGACAGAGTCGCTACGGCAAAACAGGTCAGCGTGGAAGCGATAATTTTCATGATTTTGTCTCCTTATATTTTTAAAAAACGAACTTCAATTGTCCAAAATGGACGCTTTTGTCTCTTCTGAATCCCGCCGCTTCATTTCGGCCTGATGCGTACCCCGTACCGACACGCAGGACAACAAAAAGCGGCGCTCTTGCCCCTTACGCGTGCCGCAGGAAGTCAATCACCAGGCGGTTGAATTCATCGGCATGCTCCCATTGCGCCCAGTGGCCGCACTTGGAAAACACGTGCAAGCGCGCGTCGTTGATGCCCCAGACCAGCTTCAGGCCATGGTCAAGGGGAACGAAGCGGTCATCGCGCCCCCAGGTGATGAATGTCTTGGCCTTGATTTCTCCAAGTCTGGCAGTCACATCCCAGGTTGAAAGCGGCGCCTTTTGTGCGCTGATGAGGAAGTTCTTCAGGTGTTCCGGTTGGCGCTGAATGGCTTCCCAGCGGCCCTGTAGCAACTCCTCGGTGATGAGGGACTGGTCGTACAAAGCCACCTGAAGCATCTGTTTCAGCGTCTCGTAGGACGGCTCGGCATACAGCTTGAACAGCAGCTTGAAGCCTTCCATCGGAATCGGCGCGAAAATGCTGGGGCCCAGGCCGCCAGGCCCCATGAGGATCAGTTTGCCGATGCGGTCGGGGTATTCGAGCGCGAAGTTCAGCGCCGTGGCGCCCCCC
>NZ_AQPL01000633.1:0-3901 GCF_000395345.1 Cupriavidus sp. WS
AGGGTGGCGAACTGCTTGCGCGACAGCGACGTGCGCTGCCAGATGTGTTCCAGTAGCTTCTGCCGGCGCGGTGTCGCCAGCAGCGAGGCGGCCGACTCGGGCCGCAGCCGCCCTTTCGGGAGGTCGTTGGAGGGCGCTGGCGACGGAGCAGAAGCGACCACGGGCCGTTTTCGCTGGAACAGAGAGAGCATGTGGGTGTCCTAGTGGCGGGCCGACCGGGAGGCCTTTTGCCTTTTCGAGGTAGGGCCTTTCCCCTTGCAGCCCCTTCCATTGCCCTTTCGGCCCTTTGGCCTTTAACCATTTGGATATAGGGCGGCGTGCGCTTGCCGTCCACCACCAATGCGGGTTGCAGCGAGCCGGATTGGTGCGTGAAGGCTCGCTGTTCCCCCCCATACGATGGCCCGATTCTTGGACTCTGGAGAGCATCATGAGGGCTAACATTGACACGGTAAGGAAATTTCCTTACCATAGTGGTGTCGCTATCAGGAGAACCACCATGCCTGCCATTCATGAAGTTGCCACGCTGACGTCCAAAGGCCAGATCACGCTGCCCAAGCCCATCCGGCAGGCGCTCGGTGTCGATGCCGGCGGCAAGCTCGCGTTCGACCTGCGGGGCAGCGAAGTCGTTGTCACCCGCGTTGACGCCGAGCACGAGGACCCCGCCATCGGCGCGTTCCTGAGCCTGCTGGCCCGCGACATCGAGGCTGGTCGGAATGTCCAGGGCCTGCCCGAGGACTTGGCTCGTGCCATGCTGGAGCATGCAGGTCATAGCGTGAACCTGGGCGAGGAGATCGACGGCGAAGTGGAACTCTGATGCAACGGCATGGCTGGGCATTGCTGTTCCACGACTGTGTGATCGAGCAGTTGCAAAAACTGCACGGAGCCGCACGGCGCGCGCAAGAGAACGACCCGGAGGGCTTCGAGTCCAACGCCAACGTCAAGCTCTTCAGGGCCTTGAATCAGTTGATATTAGATGTGGTGCCCGGTGATCCGGCACGCGACGAGTACCGCCAGGGCAACACCCTGGGGCCCGCCCACCGGCACTGGCGACGGGCCAAGATCGGAAGGCGGTTCCGGTTGTTCTTCCGGTACGACTCGAAGGCCAAGGTCATCGTGTACGCCTGGGTCAATGATGAGCAGACCTTGCGGTCTTCGGGGAGCAAGTCAGATCCCTATGCCGTGTTCGAGAAAATGCTCGGACGTGGAAATCCGCCAGACGATTGGAACGTATTGGTGCAGGCAAGCAAGCAGGATTGGAGCAAACTGGAATAGGCATTCCTCATGTAGCAGGAGACGACCATGAACACGACAACCCGCATCAGCACCGCAGAACGCCTCGGCCGCAGCGTTGGCCGTGGATGGCGCGCCTATGCGCGCGGCGAGCGAAGGTTGTCGTGTTGGCTCGCCTCCAAGGGGATGCCGCTTGCCGGGGCCACCGTGCTCGTATGGGTAGTGAAGCTGGTCGCGCTGGGATTGCTGTTCTACGCCGCGTTCTGGCTGGCGTTGGTGCTTCTGGTTGGGGTTGCCGCAGCATGGACGGCCAGCAATTCGACGGTCGATGATGATCGCTGGACGCAACCGGACGAACTGCGAAACGGCGAGGCAGGCTTTGGCCTGTATTCGTCCAGCGGTCAGCGGATCGATCCGCACGACCCGAACGATCCGTTCAACGACTGAAATGGGCGACCGATCAAAGCACCTTGCCGGTAACCTTGTTCACGCCTGATCCCGCGCTATCGCGTGCTTCCTTGGAACCGACAGCCAGGTTCTGAGCGATTACCCCGGCTTTTACTCCGACCCACCCAAGAGCTGCCACCCAGAAAGTCGGCAGGACCAAGAACATCGTGCCGGTGACGAACATCAAAAGCATGTCGCCGAAGGCATTGTTCAGCCCCACCAGCGGGTCGAAGTTGGTATGCGGCCGGTTCCAGCCAAAGCCCCACCCGTAGAGCGCATCGAGGATGGTGCTGTCGATCCAGCGTGCGAGCTGAAACCAGAAGTCCGTGAAGAACAGCGCGAACTGGACGGTGCTGACGGTGACGACCATCTTCAGGTCATAGGTGCCAACGACCAGCACTAGCGGAATGCAGATCACGAGCGCCATCTTGAGCAGCGCGAGCACCATGGGCAGTGCTTGGCGCACTACGTCCATTGCCGGGAAGGCGGCGAGAGCCCCAACCGCCAAGCCAACATCGCTGGTGGCACGGTTGACGACATTGGGCAACGTCTTGTCGATCTGACCGCCGTAGTCCGTATAGACGCTGCCTTGGTTCAATTTCTGCTGCCGCGGTGACGCGATGGCGCGGATCACGGAGTCGTCCACCTCGGCCCGGCTCAGGAATCCAGCCCAGCCCGCCAGGCGATTCAGCAGGCTCGGGTCCACTTGCCCCAGCAGCCGCGCGCGCAGTCCGTTACTGCCGTCGGACCACCACTGCTTGCAGGTCGGGTAGCCGCCACCATTGGTAACCTGCGCGAGCCCAGCATCGCGGGTGTCGTCATAGGGCCATGCCTCTCGCGCCGTACTGGAGCGGTAGCTGTCGTAGTAGCCACCTGTGTCCGTGAAAAAGCGCGAGCCGATCCAGGTCACGTCGTGCATCTGCTGCTCATCGAGATCCGGGCGCTGCATGAACAGCTTGGCGCGCGCCGGTCCATAGCAGTCCCGAGAGAAATCCGCCACTTCCTGAGCCAGCACCGGGTCGTCGATACGGGTCGCATCGATCTCCATACGCATCTGCCTCAGATCTGTGCCGCACGGGATCGCAGCCACCGAAGCGCTCGTGACGGCGCGCGAAAGCGCGTGCATGAACGCCCACCAGACCGGAACCTTCGCCGACTGGTTGTTGATGGTGCTGAAGGACTGCGACCAGCCAGTTTGCGCAGGCTGTGGCACGCTGACCTGGCACTGCGCCGAGCGCGAGCTGTCGTACTGGATAGTGCTGAGGTCGACGTCGATGAACGGAATGCCGGCGAACATCACGACCACGATGGCCACAAATACTCGGTTCTCGATGCGCGCCGCCGAGAGCACGCCCTTGTTGCCTTCGTCGGCGCCCTCCGCTCTGGCCTTGAGCCATTCCTGGATGACGATCGCCACAAAGGGCAGCGCAAACACCCCGCTGGACACCAGCACGGCCCAGATGCCGTTGTTGACGATCCAGGACACGAGGGTGAGGTAGTACTCCAGGTAGTCGGTCGTGAAAAGCGTCATGGCCTCGATCTCCCCTCAAGCGGCCTGCATCAACAGGCTGGCTTCGAGCGCCACGATGGCGACGACGCCGGCGACCTCGGCGCGGATCAGCCGACGTCGCGCCTGCGCGTTGTCTTCGCGGGCCAGCAGCCGACGGCGCATCCAGACCCATCCATAGACCGTCGCGCCGTACAGGCACAGCCGCCAGATGAAGAAATACCCTGCGGACGCCGCCAGCCAATGCTCCCAGGCCGCAACACTGCCGACCAAGTAGATGCCGGCGACGTTGGCCCCCACCGCGGCGGCCACGACCAGCACAAGCCACAGCAAGGTTTTCACCGCGCGCCGGCTGAACAGCCAGCGCGGACGCAGCCAACTGGCGTGCATCGGGCTCATGGGTTGCCTCCCGGATTGCCCTTCTGGAGCCGGTCGAGACGGTCGGGGATGGGATCGCCCTCGTAGATGCCGCGCGAGCCTGCCGCACGCGTGCCATGCCGCTGGATGATGGCCATGGGCGAGTTATTCGCCAGTTCGCGCCGTAGCTCCAGTTCGGTCTTGAGGTTGCGGATTTCGCGGTCGAGCGTATCGCTCTCCTTGTTCACGCTCTCCACCGCAAGCTCGTTGGCCGCGACGTTGGGCTCTTTCTTGCCCGTGAGCAGCGTGCGCTGTAGCAGCAGCGCCTTCTCCAGCACTGAGGACAGCGCGACCTCGGAC
>NZ_AQPL01000634.1:0-881 GCF_000395345.1 Cupriavidus sp. WS
CTTTGATGTTGACTTTGACTTTAACTTTAACGTTAAGAAGTTGACTTTGACCTTCAGCCGCTGAAGTTAAGAATTTGACTTTGAAGCCGCGTCTCAAGCCGAACCCAACCTTTAAAGAACCCTCCCCCAATAAACCAATAAAAAAAAGCCCAACACCACAAAAGTGTCAGGCTTCGCCAACATAATCACCCCGCCGCCACGCGGCAAGCCAACTCAACCCGCCGCATCCGCCACCCCCCCACGCCGCGCGGCGCGCCGCGCCAGCCACCCCAGCACCCTCGGAATCACCACCACCGCCACGGTCATCGCCAGGATGGTCGCCGAGATCGGCTGGGTCACGAAGATCGACCAGTCGCCCTGGCTGATCGACAGCGCGTTGCGCAATTGCTTCTCGGCGATGGGCCCCAGGATCATGCCGACGATCACCGGCGCGGTGGGGAAGTCGAAGCGCCGCATGGCCATGCCCAGCACGCCGATCACGAACAGCAGCAGCAGGTCGAACCACGACTGGCGGATGCCGTACGCGCCCAGCCCCGCGAAGATCAGGATGCCGCCGTACAGCAGCGGCGTGGGAATGCGCAGCATGCGCACCCACAGGCCGATGGCCGGCAGGTTCAGCACCAGCAGCATCACGTTGCCGATGTAGAGCGAGGCCAGCAGGCCCCACACCAGGTCGCCCGAGGTCTGGAACAGCATCGGGCCGGGCTGCAGGTTGTAGTTCTGGAACGCCGCCAGCAGGATCGCGGTGGTGTTCGAGGTGGGGATGCCCAGCGTCAGCAGCGGCGCCAGCGTGGCGGTGACGGCGGCGTTGTTGGCGGCCTCGGGGCCGGCCACGCCTTCGATCGCGCCGACCGTGCCGAACTCGTCCTTGTGCCTGGACA
>NZ_AQPL01000635.1:0-3059 GCF_000395345.1 Cupriavidus sp. WS
CGCGCCGACCGTGCCGAACTCGTCCTTGTGCCTGGACAGCTTCTTCTCGGTGGCGTACGACAGGAAGGTCGGGATCTCCGCGCCGCCGGCCGGGATCAGGCCGAACGGGAAGCCGATGAGGGTGCCGCGGATCCACGCCGGCACCGAGCGCTTCCAGTCCGACCTGGTCATCATGACGCTGCTGAGCTTGTTGAAGCTGCCGTCGGGCTGCGGGAAGAAGGCGTTGAACAGCGCCTCGCCGACCGCGAACAGGCCGACCGCCACCACCACGATGTCGATGCCGTCGTACAGCTCCTGCACGTCCATTGAGTAGCGCGTCTGGCCCGACAGCGAGTCCATGCCGATCAGGCCGATGCCCAGGCCCAGGAACAGGCTGGTCATGCCGCGCAGCAGCGACGAGCCCAGCACCGCGGACACCGTGGTGAAGGCCAGCAGCATGATCATGAAGTACTCGCCGGGGCCGAACTGCAGCGCCACGTCCGCCGCCACCGGCGCGAACATCGACAGCAGCACGGTGGCGATGGTGCCCGCCGCGAACGAGCCGATCGCCGCGGTGGCAAGCGCCGGGCCGGCGCGGCCGCTCTTGGCCATCAGGTTGCCTTCCATCGCCGTGACCATCGTCGACGATTCGCCCGGCGTGTTCATCAGGATGGAGGTGGTCGAGCCGCCGTACATGGCGCCGTAGTAGATGCCGGCGAACATGATCAGCGCGGCGGTCGGCTCCACCTTGGTGGTCAGCGGCAGCAGCATCGCCACCGTCAGCGCCGGGCCGATGCCGGGCAGCACGCCGATGGCGGTGCCGAGGAAGCAGCCCACCAGGGCCCACATCAGGTTGATCGGGGTGATGGCCACGGCGAAGCCGTGCATCAGCAGGTTGAGAGTGTCCATGAGTCAGCTCCGGTCAGAACCCGGCGACGGGCAGCAGCGGCAGGTTGATGCCGAGCAGGAATTCGAACAGCGCCCACATCGGCAGCGTGATGCACAGGCCGATGAAGCCGTCGCGCACAAAGCGCTTGCTGCCGTAGCCGCGCGCCACGCAGATCATCAGCAGCGTCGAGGCCAGCACGAAGCCGAGCGTGCCGATCAGCGCCATGTTGGCCACCAGGCCGGCGGCGACCCACAGGAAACCGCGGAAGTTGTGCGGCGCCGAGGGCAGCTCGGCGTCTTCCTCGGGCATGTTGCGAAAGCCCCCGCGGATGCCCTGCCAGGTCAGCGCCGCGCCGCACACGGCCAGGCCGATGGCGACCAGCGTGGGCATGAAGCGCGGCGACAGCCCGGCATAACCTTCGTCGCCGGAGATGCCCGGCAGGCCGACGAAGAAGAACAGCGAGAGCAGCAATACGGCAATGCCGATCGCCAGGTGCGAGGGTTTCATCAAGGGCTCCTTCAGGCGGCGGCGCGCTGGCCGGCCGCGGTTTGTCGTCCCCGCGCGGCGGGGGCCCGGCGACTGATGGTCTGGTCCTGGGTATCGCAGGTGGTGGACACCGGGCCCCCGCCTGCCGCATGCGCACCAGGCGTCACAGTGCGCCGCAGGCGGGGCCGACAGGTGAAACGGCAAAACGGTGAAGCGGTGAAACGACAAAGCGACACCGCGGCGGCGCCGTCATGCCGGCGCGCGCGCCGGCACGGAACTTACTTCGCCACGCCCAGCTCGCGCAGCGTGGTGCCCAGGCGCGCCGACTCGCCGTCCACGAACTTGCCGAACTCGTCGCCGGTCAGCAGGAACGGGGTCCAGTCGTTGCGGGTCAGCGCCTCTTTCCAGGTCGGCGTCTCGGTGGCCTTGACCACCGCGTCCACCAGCGCCTTGCGCTGCTCGGCGGTGATGCCGGGCGCGCCATACACGCCGCGCCAGTTGTAGATCTCCACGTTCACGCCCTGCTCCTTGAGCGTGGGGATGTCGGCGGTGCGTTCCTTCGACGTCACCGCCAGCGCGCGCATCTTGCCGCTCTTGATGAAGGGCAGGAACTCGGACACGCCGGCGATGCCCACGGTCACGTGGCCGCCGAGGATCGAGGCCGACGCTTCGCCGCCGCCCTGGAACGGCACGTAGTTGACCTTCTTCGGATCCACGCCGATGTCCTTGGCGATCAGGCCGGCCAGGATGTGGTCGATCGAACCCTTGGAGCCGCCGCCCCAGCTCACGCTGCCCGGGTTGGCCTTGAGCTGCGTGGTCAGGTCCTTGACCGACTTCAGCGGCGAGTTGGCCGGCACCGTGATGACCATCGTGTCCGCGTACAGGCGCGCCACCGGCGTGGCGTTCTTGAGCGTGACCGGCGGCTTGTTGGTCTCGATCGCGCCCACCATCACCGCGCCGGTGACGATCAGCGCGTTGGGGTTGCCCTTGTCGGTGTTGACGAACTGCGTCAGGCCGATGACGCCGCCCGCGCCGCCCTTGTTGTCGTACGCGGCGGTCTTGGCCACGCCGGCGGCCACCAGCGCGGCGCCCAGCGAGCGGCCGGTCTGGTCGTAGCCGCCGCCCGGGTTGGCGCCGATCATGAACTTGACGTTGTCGAGCGCGAACGCGGGCGCGGCGGCCACGGTGGCGGCCAGCGCGGCCGAAGCCATGACGGCGTGGGCGAAGCGGTGAATCGAGCGGCGCATATCGGTCTCCTGCTTGTCTTGAAGGTTGCCGGCGGCCGGGCATGGCATGCGGTGCCTGGCGCGGTCCGGACTGGGGCGCCCGGCTGGTGTGGCGCTGGCGCGGGGCAGGAAGACACCCCCGGCGCGCCGGGGAGCGAAAGGCTCGTCTCCTGTCCGCCGCTGCGCGTGCATGGCCGGACTTGTTCTTTGAGTTCTTTCCGCGCGGTGGATTGCGCGGATCTGGCCCTTATGAGCCATGGGGTGGATTCTAGGTGGGGGAAACTGTCAAAAGGCTGTCAATTTGACAGGGAGAGGGGTGGGGTTTACGTGGGGGTGAATGTGTGGACATTTGGGGGCTGGGGGGTGTTTTCTGGGTTTTTTTAATGGTGGGGCGTTGGCTTTGGAGGGTTAAATTTAGAGTCTTTAAAATCCTAAAGTCGACTTCAAGGTCAAAGGCTTCAACTTCAACTTCAACTTCA
>NZ_AQPL01000636.1:0-2068 GCF_000395345.1 Cupriavidus sp. WS
CGGCGCAAGCCGGCCGCCGGCGCCGCCGCGGCCGCCACCGAGACCCGCGCGAGCGGCGCCGCCAGCGATGCCGCCGCCGAACCCGCGCGGTAACGTCACAGACGCCATAGCCGCCGCATCCTCCCTATCCGGCAGGCGGGCCGCGGCCCGTCCCCAATGTTTCCCCGACCCACGGAGTCAAGCATGATTTTTTCGCGTCGCCTCGTCCTTGCCGGCCTGTTCGCCGGCGCCCTGGCGCTGTCGCCGCTGGCCTCGCAGGCACAGCAGACCAGGACCGAACGGGTGCAGTTCGTCACCAGCGCGGGCAAGTTCACGATCGAGGTCTACCCCGATGCCGCGCCCAAGACCGTGGCGAACTTCCTCGAGTACGTCAAGAGCGGCTTCTACAGCGGCACCATCTTCCACCGCGTCATCAACGGCTTCATGGTGCAGGGCGGCGGCTTCGACCGCGACATGAAGCAGAAGGCCACGCGCGCGCCGATCCCGCTGGAAGCGCAGAACGGGCTGAAGAACAAGGCCGGCACGGTGGCGATGGCGCGCACCAGCGATCCCAACTCGGCCACCGCACAGTTCTTCGTCAATGTGGTGGATAATTCCAACCTCGACTATCCGCAGCCGGACGGCAACGGCTATGCCGTGTTCGGCAAGGTGGTGGAAGGCATGGATACCGTCGACAAGATCAAGAGCGCGCCTACCACGTCATATGGCCCGATGCACAACGTGCCGGCCGCGCCGATCGTCATCGAGTCGGCCACGGTCGTCAAGTAAGGCTGCACGGCCGCCCCGCCCCGTCGTCACGCCGGGCAACAGCCAGGCAATCACCGAACAGAGGAAAGCAACATGTCCAAGGTAGAACTCCACACCAACCAGGGTGTCATCACCATCGAGCTCGACGCCGAGAAGGCGCCGAAGTCGGTCGAGAATTTCCTGTCCTACGTGCGCAAGGGCCACTACGACAACACGATTTTCCACCGCGTCATCAAGAACTTCATGATCCAGGGCGGCGGCTTCGAGCCCGGCATGAAGCAAAAGGGCACCGACGCCCCGATCGAGAACGAAGCCGGCAACGGCCTCAAGAACGACCGCTACACGGTGGCGATGGCGCGCACCAACGCGCCCCACTCGGCCACCGCGCAGTTCTTCATCAACACGGTCGACAACGACTTCCTCAACTTCACCTCGCCGACCCCGCAGGGCTTCGGCTACGCCGTGTTCGGCAAGGTGAGCGAAGGCGCCGACGTGGTCGAGAAGATCAAGGGCGTGCGCACCGGCAGCGCCGGCTTCCACCAGGACGTGCCGCTCGAGGACGTGGTCATCGAAAAGGCCGTGGTGGTCGAGTAAATCCGCGGCGCAGCCCGGCGGTCCGTGCCGCCGGGTGGCGCCGGGTCGCGGCATGATGTCGGGCCAGAACTTCTTTTCCTCCCCATGACCATGCCCCCCTCCACGCCGGCTGCCGGCGCCCTCGCGGTGCCGGAGCCGGCGTGGTTCATTTCCGACCTGCACCTCACGCCCGCGATGCCGCGCACGCTGGCGTCGTTCGAGCGCGTGCTCGAGCGCGCCGCCGTGCAGGCGCGCGCGCTGTTCATCCTCGGCGACTTCTTCGAATTCTGGGTGGGCGACGAGGAGACCGACAGCCCGTTCGCCGCGCAGATCGCGGCCCGGCTGCGCGAACTGGCCCGCTACGGCGTGCAGGTGTACCTGATGCACGGCAACCGCGATTTCCTGCTGGGCGAGCGCTTCGCGCGCGCCGCCGGGGCCACGCTGCTGCCCGACCCGACCGTGATCGACTGCGCCGGGCAGCGCGTGGCGCTGAGCCACGGCGACATGCTGTGCACCGGCGACGCGCGCTACATGCGCTTTCGCCGCTGGACCCGCAAGGGCTGGGTGCAGCGCGCGTTCCTGGCGCTGCCGCTGGCGCTGCGCCTGCGCGTGGCGCGCCGGCTGCGCGCCGACAGCGAAGCCGGCCGCGCCCGGCAGGCGCGCCGCGACGCGCCGCCCGCCTACGGCGACACCGCGCCGCAGGCGGTGGCCGCGCTGCTGCGCGCCAGCCGCGCGCCGGTGCTGGTGC
>NZ_AQPL01000637.1:0-1840 GCF_000395345.1 Cupriavidus sp. WS
GCAGGCGGTGGCCGCGCTGCTGCGCGCCAGCCGCGCGCCGGTGCTGGTGCACGGCCACACCCACCGCCCCGCGCGCCACGAAAGCGCCGAAGGCGTGCGCTGGGTGCTGACCGACTGGGACCTCGACGGCCGGCGCCCGCGCGCGGCGGTGCTGCAGCTCGACGCCAGCGGCTTCAGCGTGCTGCCGCAGGCGGACTGAGCGCGCCCGGCGCGGCCCCGCGCCGCCATCATCGTCACTTCATCAGCTTGCGCAGCTCGCTGGCGTCGAACCGGTCGTTCGGCGTGTTCTCGAGATGCTCGCCGAGCCGGTCCAGCGCGGCCATCACGATCTCCAGCCGCTCGTGCTGCTGCGCGGCGTTGTCGATCAGGCTCTTGAGCGCCAGCGAGACCGGGTCGTCCGCGTTGGGCGTGATGCCGTAGGCCGAGAATTCCTGCTTGGCGCCCTGCTGCGCGCCGGGCGCGTCGGGCAGGATGATGCGCGCCGGCACGCCCACCGCGGTGGCGCCCGGCGGCACCGGCTTGAGCACCACGGCGTTGGAGCCGATGCGCGCGCCGTCGCCGATGGTGTAGCCGCCCAGCACCTTGGCGCCGGCGCTGACCACCACGCCCGCGCCCAGCGTGGGATGCCGCTTCTGCCCCTTGTAGAGCGAGGTGCCGCCCAGCGTCACGCCCTGGTAGATGGTGCAGTCGTCGCCGATCTCGGCGGTCTCGCCCACCACCACGCCCATGCCGTGGTCGATGAACACGCGCCGCCCGACCTTGGCGCCCGGGTGGATCTCGATGCCGGTGAGAAAGCGCGACCAGTGCGAGATCCAGCGCCCCAGCCAGTGAAAGCCCGCGTTCCAGCAGGCGTGCGCGAAGCGGTGGAACACCACGGCATGCAGGCCGGGATAGCAGGTCAGCACCTCGAGACGGCTGCGCGCGGCGGGATCGCGCCGCATGATGGCGTCGATATCTTCCTTCAGACGAGAGAACATCGTGGTCGTGTCGTGTTGCCCTGCCGTGCGCCGCGGGCCCCGGCCCGGTCAGGTGCGCCGGGGTGGAAACGCGATCGCCGGCATGGTCGTTGGCCGGTGGGAACGGAGCAGGGAGTGTAAGAGATTTGGTGCCCTGCTGCCGTCATGGACATTGACTGCGCGTGCGCCGCCCCGTCCGCGCTGGCGGACGCCGGCGGCGCCGGCCGTCAACATCGCGCGGGCGCGCGGAACGGCCCGGTCGTCGTGCCGGCTACCGGGCCGGCTGTCGGGCCAACTGCCGGGCCAGTTGTCGTCAGGCCGATCGCGTGGATCGCGCCGAAGGCAGGAATCTGCACCACCGCTTACGTCTCCTGTTTGCCCGGCGCGCGCGCGGCGCCGGGGACCTCGCCGCGCGCGGCCAGCAACATGTGCTTGGCGATGCCGCGCAGGATGTTCACTTCTTCGCGCTCCAGCCCGCTGCGCGCCAGCAGCCGGCGCAGGCGCGGCATCAGCTTCTTGGGCGCGGCCGGGTCGAGAAAGCCGATCGCCTCGAGCCCCGTCTGCAGGTGGCCGAACATGGCCTCGACCTGCTCGGCGGTGGCCGGCTCGCCAGCATAGCCGATCTCGGCCAGCGGCGTGGCGCGCGGCGCCAGCAGGGCCAGCCGCATCTCGTAGGCGATCAGCTGCACGGCCTGCGCCAGGTTGAGCGAAGTGTAGGCCGGGTTGGCCGGAATGTGCGTGACCGCCGCGCAGCGCGCCACGGCCTCGTTGGGCAGGCCGAAGCGCTCGTTGCCGAACACGAAGGCCACATGCGCGCCGGCCGGCGGCTCGCCGGGCGTGGCGGCCAGGCGCGCGGCGATGCGGCCGGCGGCCTGCGCGGCGGC
>NZ_AQPL01000638.1:0-2017 GCF_000395345.1 Cupriavidus sp. WS
TACAACCACGCCAAGTACGTGGAGCCGCGTCGCCGCATGATGCAGGACTGGGCCGATCGCCTGGACCTGCTCGAACAGGGCGAAGTGCAAGCTGCGAGCGCGCACCTGACCATCCGTATCGACGGGGTGCCAGCGATGGCGGAAGTGGAGGAAGCGGTGGACGTGGCCCCGACGGTCGCCGAGCCCGGTGTCTCCGGCTCACCGCCCGTGGCGGCCACGCCCATCGTCGTGACCCCCAACAGCGGCGGAATCACGTTCCAGCGCCTGTCGCAGGTGCCGCCGCCTCCGGCGCATGCTCCTGAGTCGGAGGTCTCTGCCATCCAGCGCGAGCGTGAGGAAATGCTGGCCATGTACGAGTCGCCGAACAATCTGCCGGTCGCGCTGTTCGGGAAGCTGGCTGGGAAGTCCAAAGACCAGATCAACCGCGAGCTGAAGGCAGGCAAGCTACTGTCCATCAGCTTGGGCAACCGGGGGCAGCGCGTTCCCGACTGGCAACTGGTGCCGCTCAAGCGCCGGCTGGCCCAAGCGCTCATGAACCAATGCCCGCATGTAGATTCTTGGGCGCTGTATCGTCTGTTGACCAAGCCCCATTCCAACCTCGGAAACCGTGCAGCCATCGATGTCGTCACACCGACCAACGTGGGCAAAGTATTGCAAGCCGTCACGCCCTATAAGGAGTTCGAGCGCTCCAGTACAGACGAGACACCCCAGTTCTCCGAGTTCGTTCGCCAGTTGCAACGCCACGTGAATGCGCTCGAAGAAGCGCCGTGCTGACGAGCCAGGACTTCGACGCCAACGGCGTGCCGCAACGCGTGTTTACCTAGACGCTAGGAGTGCGTTAAATCCCGTCGTGGGCGGCTATTGCAACGAACTGATCAACCAGACGGCCAAGACCGACTGCAATTCCTCCCGGTAAGGTTTTTCGCCTCCGCGTCCGGATGTCCGTTCCTTGAGCGGCGGGTAGGAGGCCTGTACCCAGGATTTATGAGGTTCCCCGCCCCAAGGTCCATTCCCATGTGCGAACCGACAGCTCGGCAAACAGACCTGCCTGTACGTAGGGGTCGTGGGCCACGAAGGCGTGCACGTCGTCGATATGCGCCGCCTGCACAACGAGAAGCGTGCCATCCATGGCGCCTTGCGTGTCCAGCAACGGCCCCCCATGGACAACATTGATCGCGTGGCCCGGATGCTCGCGCAGCCAAATGCGATGCGACGGCCGTACCCGCGCACGCACTTCAGACATGCCAGGATGATCGGTTGCAATGACGATGAAGAAAGAAGCAATACTAGGCGCGCCTTCCGGCGATGCTGGCTGATTGGCATTCATGGCGAGTTCTTTCGGAGCTGTGGTGGGGCATGTTCTATGAAGAGTCGTTAGATCACAGCGATCAAGAGTCGCGGCCCAATACCACGCCTGCAGCAGGCCGCCCTGTCGCCCACGATTCCTTGGCCGCCTCCTTTTCATTCGATGCCGACTTCGCATGGTCAATGCAGAAGATCAAGATCGCCGCCAGCAAGCCTGGAATGCCGATGGCAACGAAGTTGAGCCCCAGAGGCAATTCGGCGCCCACAAGCGCACCAATCACGATCGGCGCCACAATGGCTCCCACACGCCCGACACCAAGGAACCATCCCAGCCCGGTTGCACGAATCGTGTTCGGGTAGAACTGGCCCACGTAGGCGCAGCCTACGATCTGCGTACCGATGGTCGTTCCGCCTGCAAGACCGATCAGCACATAACGCAGGCTAGTGCTGACCTCCTGCCCCAGCATGGCCAACGAGCCTGCCGCAATCAGATACATGCTTGCGAGCACGTACTTGATGTGGAGCCGATCCGCTAGCCAGCCGCCAGCGATCGCGCCCAAAATTCCTCCCAGGTTCATCACGATCACGAAAGTCAAGGCTGAGCCGATGCTGTAGCCCGCCGAAGCCATCAGCTTGGTCAACCAGGGGTCTCCTCGTTTTCAGTGCAATAAGTGACGGGGTAATGCCCCCCGCAAACCGGCGCTGGGAGAAG
>NZ_AQPL01000639.1:0-1591 GCF_000395345.1 Cupriavidus sp. WS
GGTAATGCCCCCCGCAAACCGGCGCTGGGAGAAGTAGAATTTTCTCGTTAAGAGGGAGTTCTGCAGATGAAGAAGTCGAGATTCACAGACAGCCAGATATTGGAGGCGCTCAAGCGCGCGGAGGCTGGGCTTGCGGTGCCGGAGCTATGCCGGGAACTGGGCATCAGTTCGGCAACGTTCTACAAATGGCGCTCGAAGTACGGCGGGATGGACGCGTCGATGATGTCGCGCATGAAGGAGCTCGAGGCGGAGAATGCCCGGCTGCGCAAGATGTACATCGAGGAGAAGCTCAAGGCTGAGATTGCCTCGGAGGCGCTGCAAAAAAAGTTCTGAAGCCATCTCGCCGGCGCGAGATGGCAAAGCAGGTTGTGCAACAGCGCCGCGTGTCAATTCGTGTGGCGTGCACAGTGTTCGGCATCAGCGAGTCGTGCTACCGATACGAGGCGAAATTGAACACGGAGAACGAAGAGATTGCAGACTGGCTGATGCGTATCACGGGCTGTCATCGCAACTGGGGCTTTCTGCTGTGCTATTACTACTTGCGTAACGTGAAGGGATTCGGGTGGAACCACAAGCGCATCTACCGGATTTATCGGGAGCTGGAGCTGAACCTGCGCATCAAGCCGAAGAAACGCTTGGTGCGCGAAACGCCGCAGCCGCTGTCGGTGCCGCATGCCATCAACGAAGTGTGGTCAATGGACTTCATGCATGACCAGCTCGTTGACGGGCGCAGCATCCGGACGCTGAACGTGATTGATGATTTCAACCGCGAGGCGCTGGGCATTGAGGTGGATTTCTCGCTGCCGTCCGAGCGGGTGATTCGCACGCTGGAGCAGCACATGGAATGGCGTGGCAAGCCGAAGGTAATTCGTTGTGACAACGGCCCAGAATACCTGAGCACAGCCATCGTGACTTGGACGCAGAAGCTAGGTATACGGCTGGAATACATTGAGCCGGGCAAGCCGCAACAGAACGCGTACATCGAACGGTTCAATCGGACCGCGCGATACGAATGGCTCTCGCAATATCTGTGGGAAGACCTGGAGCAGGTTCGGCAGGCAGCGGCCGACTGGATGTGGACTTACAATCACGAGCGCCCAAATATGGCATTGGGCGGCTTTACCCCGAAGCAGCGGCTGGCCATGGCCGCTTAGTTTCTACTTCTCGCGGCCGTGGAAAATGGGGGCATTACCTATAGCAATATGCCGCTCGACGCGCCAGAATCGCAGCCATTCGGAGACAATTGAAAAAAGAGCTTGCATGGAACTGGTAGTAGAACCCCTCAATTTGCGTTTGAACGCTGAGATTGGAAGCACCCTGCTTGACGTGCTCAGGTCCAACGAGGTCCCCATCTCTTATAGCTGCATGTCGGGCCGCTGCGGCACTTGCCGCTGCCGTGTGGTTGCCGGTCAACTTCGCGATAACGGGCCCGAGGCCGGGCACCCGCAGGCAGGAAAGGGGGCCTATGTCCTGGCCTGTCAGGCGATTCTGACCGAAGACTGCACGATCGAGATTCCTGAATCTGACGAGATCGTGGTTCACCCGGCACGCATCATCAAGGGGACGGTCAGGACGTGTCAGGAATTTTGTG
>NZ_AQPL01000640.1:0-3462 GCF_000395345.1 Cupriavidus sp. WS
TTCTACAAGCAGTTCGCGCTGACGATATCCGGCGCCACCATCATTTCGCTGATTCTCTCGCTCACGCTGTCGCCCGCCCTCGCGGCGCAGCTTCTGCGCGCGCACGACGCGAAGGACGCCGGGCACCCGGTCCTGCGCGCGGCGCACCGGGCGGGCGACGCGTTCAATCGGCGCTTCGATGCGTTCAGCGCCGCCTACGGGAGACTGACGGCGTGGCTGGTAGCCCGGCCCAGGAGGGTGATGCTGTCGTATTGCGGCCTTATTCTGGCGACGGTCGCGCTGTTCTGGGTGACGCCGACAGGCTTCATTCCCGCGCAGGACCAGAGCTATCTGATTACCGTGGTGCAATTGCCGCCGGGCGCGTCTCTTGCACGGACCGACGCCGTGCTTCAGGACGTTTCCAGGCGCCTGCTCGCGATCGAGGGCGTCAGAGGCACGATCATGCTTCCCGGTTATGACGCCGCATCCAATACCAATTCGCCCAACTCGGCCACCGCATTCATCCCCCTCAAGCCGTTCGAGGAGCGCGACCGTTCCGCGAACTCCATTCTGGACGAGGCGCGCAAGGCCACCGCGGATATCGACGGCGCGCGCGTCATGGTCATCCCCCCTCCCCTGATCGATGGCATCGGTTCCGCGGGCGGCTACAGGATGATGGTGCAGGACCGCAGCGGCCACGGGTACCAGGAACTGGGCGGCGAGGCGGGAAAGCTGATTGCCAAGGCCAACGCGGCACCGGGCCTGTCCCAGGTGTACACGTTCTTCAATACGCTGACGCCGCGGATCTTCGCGGACATCGACCGCCGCAAGGCCGAGATACTTGGTGTCCCGGCAGAGCGCGTCTTCGAGGCGCTCCAGGTCTATCTCGGGTCGGCCTACGTCAATGACTTCAACCTGCTGGGCAGGACCTTCCGGGTGACCGCGCAGGCTGACCAGTCTCATCGCGGCAACACGGCCGACATTGCCAACCTGAAGACGCGCTCGTCGAGCGGGGCGATGGTGCCGGTAGGGTCGGTTGCCACCTTCCATGACGAAACGGGGCCGTATCGCGTGGTTCGGTACAACCTCTTTCCGGCGGTCGAAGTGGACGGCGACACCGCGCCCGGTTCCTCCACGGGGCACTCGCTGGCGACCATGGAACGGCTTGCCGCCGACACGCTTCCGGCCGGCTATGGCAGTGAATGGACGGGTATTGCGTATCAGCAGAAGATCGCCGGCAACACCGCCGTGCTGGTGTTCGCGCTGGCCGTGGTACTGGTGTTCCTCGTCCTGGCTGCCCAGTACGAGAGCGTCACGCTCCCGCTGGCGATCATCCTCATCGTGCCGATGTGCCTGCTCGCGGCGATGATCGGCATCAATCTCCGGGGCATGGACAACAACGTCCTGACCCAGATCGGACTTGTGGTGCTGATTGCGCTTGCCGCCAAGAATGCGATCCTGGTGGTGGAGTTCGCCAAGCAGGCGGAGGAGCAGGACGGCCTGACGCCCGTCGCGGCGGCGGTGCGCGCCGCGCAGACCCGTTTGCGGCCAATCCTGATGACGAGCTTTGCCTTCATTCTGGGGGCGGTGCCCTTGCTGATCGCCAAGGGCGCGGGCGCCGAGCTCCGGCAGGCGCTCGGGACCGCCGTGTTCTTCGGCATGCTGGGGGTGACGGGCTTTGGGCTGCTCTACACGCCTACCTTTTACGTGGTCTGCCGCGCCCTTGGCGCGCGGCTGTCGCGGCGCCGCCGGCCGGCGGCGCCGCGACAGCCGCGCGCCAAGGGCGCGGCAGACCACGTAAAAGGTAGGCGTGTAGAGCAGCCCAAAGCCCGTCACCCCCAGCATGCCGAAGAACACGGCGGTCCCGAGCGCCTGCCGGAGCTCGGCGCCCGCGCCCTTGGCGATCAGCAAGGGCACCGCCCCCAGAATGAAGGCAAAGCTCGTCATCAGGATTGGCCGCAAACGGGTCTGCGCGGCGCGCACCGCCGCCGCGACGGGCGTCAGGCCGTCCTGCTCCTCCGCCTGCTTGGCGAACTCCACCACCAGGATCGCATTCTTGGCGGCAAGCGCAATCAGCACCACAAGTCCGATCTGGGTCAGGACGTTGTTGTCCATGCCCCGGAGATTGATGCCGATCATCGCCGCGAGCAGGCACATCGGCACGATGAGGATGATCGCCAGCGGGAGCGTGACGCTCTCGTACTGGGCAGCCAGGACGAGGAACACCAGTACCACGGCCAGCGCGAACACCAGCACGGCGGTGTTGCCGGCGATCTTCTGCTGATACGCAATACCCGTCCATTCACTGCCATAGCCGGCCGGAAGCGTGTCGGCGGCAAGCCGTTCCATGGTCGCCAGCGAGTGCCCCGTGGAGGAACCGGGCGCGGTGTCGCCGTCCACTTCGACCGCCGGAAAGAGGTTGTACCGAACCACGCGATACGGCCCCGTTTCGTCATGGAAGGTGGCAACCGACCCTACCGGCACCATCGCCCCGCTCGACGAGCGCGTCTTCAGGTTGGCAATGTCGGCCGTGTTGCCGCGATGAGACTGGTCAGCCTGCGCGGTCACCCGGAAGGTCCTGCCCAGCAGGTTGAAGTCATTGACGTAGGCCGACCCGAGATAGACCTGGAGCGCCTCGAAGACGCGCTCTGCCGGGACACCAAGTATCTCGGCCTTGCGGCGGTCGATGTCCGCGAAGATCCGCGGCGTCAGCGTATTGAAGAACGTGTACACCTGGGACAGGCCCGGTGCCGCGTTGGCCTTGGCAATCAGCTTTCCCGCCTCGCCGCCCAGTTCCTGGTACCCGTGGCCGCTGCGGTCCTGCACCATCATCCTGTAGCCGCCCGCGGAACCGATGCCATCGATCAGGGGAGGGGGGATGACCATGACGCGCGCGCCGTCGATATCCGCGGTGGCCTTGCGCGCCTCGTCCAGAATGGAGTTCGCGGAACGGTCGCGCTCCTCGAACGGCTTGAGGGGGATGAATGCGGTGGCCGAGTTGGGCGAATTGGTATTGGATGCGGCGTCATAACCGGGAAGCATGATCGTGCCTCTGACGCCCTCGATCGCGAGCAGGCGCCTGGAAACGTCCTGAAGCACGGCGTCGGTCCGTGCAAGAGACGCGCCCGGCGGCAATTGCACCACGGTAATCAGATAGCTCTGGTCCTGCGCGGGAATGAAGCCTGTCGGCGTCACCCAGAACAGCGCGACCGTCGCCAGAATAAGGCCGCAATACGACAGCATCACCCTCCTGGGCCGGGCTACCAGCCACGCCGTCAGTCTCCCGTAGGCGGCGCTGAACGCATCGAAGCGCCGATTGAACGCGTCGCCCGCCCGGTGCGCCGCGCGCAGGACCGGGTGCCCGGCGTCCTTCGCGTCGTGCGCGCGCAGAAGCTGCGCCGCGAGGGCGGGCGACAGCGTGAGCGAGAGAATCAGCGAAATGATGGTGGCGCCGGATATCGTCAGCGCGAACTGCTTGTAGAA
>NZ_AQPL01000641.1:0-550 GCF_000395345.1 Cupriavidus sp. WS
CTAACTATTTACGGATAAGCTCTAAGGCCCCCATCGCAGATGCGCTGTTTGAGTTTGGGGTGCAGTTCGTCAGATTCATCAACCACCGTGACCTGCTCGGCTGGGATCGATTGATCGCCTCTCTGGAAGCCCATCAAACCGAGCTACCCAAGCGATTTTTTGATCTAGGCCCAGGTCGCGGTCAACGTTTGCTGACGAAGATGATCGCGGACGCTGTAGCGAGCGGTCAGATTGAAACTGATGACGCAGCTTATGCCGCCGATGCGTTGACCGGTCTTTGGCTCGGGTTCGTTAACCTCGAAATCAAGCTTGGTGTTCGTCAACCCATGAAAGCGAATGAGATAACGCAGCGGGTCAGACGAGGAATAGATATCTTCATGAAAATATATGGGAAGCACGATGAAGGTTACCCATTTACTGCGCACTACGGCTAGGGATATGTCGGCTGAGCACATCGAAGCAGTGTTCTGGCGGTTCACGGTTGAGCCGACGGCAGGCCGGTGCTCTCAATTTTTTGACCATTCTCACGTACTGGAGTAAGAGTGCATGC
>NZ_AQPL01000642.1:0-2901 GCF_000395345.1 Cupriavidus sp. WS
GACCATTCTCACGTACTGGAGTAAGAGTGCATGCGTAACATCGTCGATTCCATTCTGGGTAGTCGCTGGCTTTGGCTGGTAGCCCGCGTGCTTTTAGCGGTAGTTTTTCTATCCTCCGGATTGGCCAAACTCATAGACTTTGAGGGCGGGCTGGCTGAAATGCGAGGGGCTGGATTATCGCCAGAAGGTCTGTTCAATATAGCAACGATCGTAACGATGCTAGGCGGGTCTGCACTATTGCTGCTGGATCGACTCTTATGGGTTGGCGCTGGAGCACTGGGCTTTTTTTTGTTCCTTACGATTGTTGTGGTACATCGCTTTTGGGCTCTCCCCGAGGCGGAAGCAATGCCCGCCTTGTATGTTGCACTTGAACACATCTCGTTAATTGGCGGATTGATTGCTGCCAGCATTGCCGGTCACCTGCACAAGCGTCTTCGTTCCGGCAAATAGGCGCCCAACCGCCGTTTTAGTTGGCCCATGCGTTTAGACGGGTCTGGTGCAAGCTGGAGTTGCTCGTGCATTGATTGAGCTTTGCAGCCGGAGCGCTGTTATCTTGTGGTGGCATCTGATTTGATCTACGCCGCGGGAATTAATCATGTTCGATTTCTCCTATATTCGCATCCTCACTGCTTCTGGCGCCGTGCCTAGTCGCCGGATGGCAGAGGTACTGCTTGGCGCAGGAACCACCTCCATCGTCGCACAAGGCTTGCACGCAAAGCAGGTTACCCAGCTTGCCTCACGACACTCGACGAATTTGAAAGTCGACTTTCACGATGCCGCTTTGCTCAGAGATGCGCTGCATGGGGTCGATCGACTTTTGATAGTGCCGGCCAGTAGGGCTGATGCTGCCGTGTACCACTTGGCTCAGGTACAAGCGATTGTGCAGGCTGCAATCCAGGAGCGCGTACAACACCTTATCTATCCCTCGGTGGCGGCCGTCTCGCTGCCCTGGGCATATCGGCATCTGGCCTCGGAGCGCCTCATTGCGCAAAGCGGTATTGGATTTACGATCTTACGCATTGGCACCCTGGCCGACTGCATTTTTCATCGGTTGCCGATAGCCCTGAGATCCGGTGTATGGCCGACTTCCGCAGGCAAGGGCCGTACGAGCTACGTTTTACGTGACGACGCTTTCAGTGCCAGTGCTGCTGCACTAAATGCACACACTCTGCCAGGCGCTGACTTGGTTATTTCGGGCACGCAAGACTTTTCTATGGGTGAACTTGTGCGCGAGATCAACCTCATCTTTGGTGCACACATCGAGCCTGCCCATGTCGATGACGACGTCGTCCTGGCAACGCTCACGGGCGCCGGCGTGCCGGCATCGATTGCAGCAGGACTGGTAGCAACGGACCGAATCATGCGGCGCGGCGACGCTCACGCTGTCGGCGAAGGAGTTAGGCAACTGACTGGCAACCCCGCTGTTGCAGTGCGAGAGTTCCTTTTAGAGCGACGGATTGATGTCCTTCTGGCCAGCAAATACGGTTGGAGTCGGGATGTCGCCTTCACTCGCCCACCTTCGTCGGTGCAATTCCTCTAGGCGCACTTCACGGAAAGCCCTGATCGCGGCTTTGCGTTGTCCTCATCCGATTGACGGCCGTCGCTGCCTGCCAATCTCGGCATCTCACCACAGCACGAGCTGCGTGGCCTGCAATTGGGCTGCTGTCGCAGCAGCTCTTTTGGGCAAGTCGTTGGCGGCATCCTCGTCAAGGTCGGAAGAGCCCGCTGGCAGGAATGAACTGCGCCGACGCTGGCCAGACACTACTCGTCTACCACTGGCGGATGCAGCACGCTGGTGTACCGAATCGCTCGGTGTGCCATAGCGCAATTAAGATCAAACTGGCAGCTATCTCACAAGTCGATATAAGCAATGCGCCGGCGCGCTAGGGAATGTGCTATTCAAAGTTGAAGCGTACCGAGCGGTTTGGTACTATGCTTCATCTAGGCCCTTGTGTCGGGAATCCCGCTCCATGCAGATGCAACGCACTAACCAAGTCATGACCACCTTGCCACCGAGCAGCGGCGAGCTGAACGCCAAGGCTCTTACCGTCCTGCGCGCGGCACGCCACGTCTTCCTGACCCATGGGTTCAGCGCGGCAACTACCGACATGATCCAGCGCGAGGCTGGGGTGTCGAAGTCCACGGTATACGCACACTACGCGAACAAGGAAGCCCTCTTCACAGCGGTGATCGAGGCCGAATGTGCGGCGTTCACGAACACGGTGCATGGCATCGAGTTCCGCCCTGGAAAGCTGCGAGAGACGTTGACCATGTTAGCCCGGGCCTACCTGGACATCGTGCTTTCGCCCAGCGGGTTGGCCGTCTTTCGCGTCGTGATCGCTGAAGGCCCGCGCTTTCCCAAGCTCGCACGGACGTTCTACCTGGCTGGCCCGCAGGTCATGACGACGATGGTGGCCGAGCAACTGGCTAACGCAGCGGCATCCGGTGAGGTCGATCTTGGTGAGATTGGCCGTGAGACGGCTGCCAGTCTGTTTATCAACCTGGTTCGGGGCGAGCCTCAGCTTCAGTGTCTGACCCATCCGGATGCCGCGCCTTCCTCGGCGCAGATTGACCAGTGGGCGAACGCGGCGGTGGTGACATTCATGCGTGCCTATGGCCGCCGTGAGGAAGCGTCCAGTAAACGCTCCCGATCATGATGACGAGTGGGTCAAGCGGCACACAGCAATTTGATGCGGCCCTTCGGCTGATGGAGCTTTCTACGGCCATCACGCGACTTTTTGCTGCACGGAATCAAGTGCTGAATCGCTTGGCTGCTCCATTTGGTTTGACTGCGGTTCAAGTGATGGCGCTACACCACATGTCGGCTATTCCAGCATGTACGCCCAGCACGTTGGTTCGTAGTCTGGTAGTCGATTCCTCTTCGGTGACGAGGCTGTTAGA
>NZ_AQPL01000643.1:0-3336 GCF_000395345.1 Cupriavidus sp. WS
AAAGAGGCTTGCTGGGACATGGATGGGCTCCTTGGAAAAGCGGGGCCCTGTCCCTCACGGGATGGCAGCTCCCGCACGCGGTTGAAAAAAAGCATCAGCGTCTTGGGGACGCGCGTCCGCGCAATGGATGCGATGCGGACTGGTGGGTTGCGCGGAGAGAACCCCGCGGCAGCCTGAAACCCTGGCTGCTGGCATGTGCTGACGAATCAGCGAACACGCGGGCAGCTTCGTGGGGGTGCCGTGCCACGTCAGTTGGAAATCGGCATCTGGTCCCGTCCCGATTGATGTGCGCAGGGACAAAGAAAAAGCCCCGCAACGAGTGCGGGGCGGTCATGACGGTGCGGTGATGCTGGATCAGCGGGGCTTGTCGCCCAGGACATGCTGCTTCCAGATGGCGAATGCCTCGTCCGCTGGCAGCTCGGCCAGGATGACGATGGGCTGGCCCTGTCGGCTGCGCAGCTTTGCGAAATACGCCGCGCAGTCGGCAATGGCCTTGAGCTTGATGCCCTTGAGGAACAGCAGCCTGCCGTCCTTGATGAACAGCACCTTGTTGCCGATGTCGCGGTTGAACGCGGTGCGCAGCTTGCGCTCCGCGTGCATGGCATCGGCCAACTGGTCCACGAGGAAGTCGAGCGTCATGTCGATGAGAAGCGGCTCGTCGTCCTCGCGTTCGACGTCGAGCGATGCCGGCGGCAGGCTCTTGGCGAATTCCTCGGCCTGGGCCAGCAGCGCGGCCTGGCCTTGCAACGCGCGCACGAACGTCGAGCCGCCGTGTCCGTCATTGCGGGCTTCGGCGATGGGCCTGCCGTCGAACATGACGGTGGCGGTGAAGCACAGCGTTTCCTCGCTCGCGAAATCCGCGACCTTGAGGTTCTTGAGCGTGATGCGGTCTTGTCGGGTGATGGTGTCCATGGAAAGTCCTGATATCGACCGGGTTGACGACACGCCCCTGACGGGACGTGCATACATCCCGTGGGTTGGAGGAAGGTGGCATCGATGCCCGGTGGGCAGCGTTCGCCGGTGAGATGCCGAGGCGAACTGGCGGGTGGCGTGGGAGGAGCCCACGGCAGCCTTGACACCCCGGCTGCTCGTTGTTGCCGATGCGTCGGCAATGCAGGAGGGAGGATCACGCGGTCCGCCGGCCGCGTCGTGCATCAATCCGAAGCGCTCGATCCCGTCTTGTGCAGGCACTGCACCAGCCGCTGGCCCAGCCACGCGACGCACGGCACGGCCATGGAGTTGCCGATCGCCTTGTAGCGCGGCGCGTCGGCGGCGGGCTTGCCGCGGTACGGGACCAGCGTGTAGTCGTCGGGCATGCCTTGCAGCCGCTCGCACTCCACAGGCATCAGCCGACGTACCCGCCACTGCGACCAGTCGCCCGGGCCGGGGTCGTTCCAGTCGTAGCGGAAATGTGCCTCGAAGTCAGGTGCCAGCACATGGGGCTTGTCGGCACCGCCGCTGCTGGTGCGCAGCGCGGTCGAGACGCCATCGCCCAGTTCAGCGGCCAGGCCTTCGGTGCGACCGCGCAGCGCCACGCCGATCACCATCGGCCGGCCCTGGCCCGGCTTGCCGCCACCCGAGGAGAGCGTCCCGGCAAGCTTGCCGTGGCCGGATTCCAGCCGCAGCTCGCGGCGCGAGTTCTGCGCGAACGCGATGGCCGGCACGACGCCGGCATTCGCGTGGCTGAGGCGATGCCCGCCGGCACGCAGCGTCGGTGCATGGTTCGTCGTCGCGTCCGCCCCGCAGCCCTGTGCGGTGAAGGCGATGATCGGCACGCCCTTGCCGGTGCCGTCCTCGCTGCAGCCCTTGCCGCCGTTGGCGGTGCTGAGCGTGTGGCTGATGCTGCCCGCGACGGACTGCGCCACGAAGGTCTCGACCTCGAAGTCGTTCTTCGGGCCGGGCGCCGCGGTCAGGCAGGCCGCGACGTCAATGGGTCCTGCGGTGTTGCCCCCGCCGAATCCGAACGTCACCGTGGCCTTGCCGTAGGGCTGCTTCAGTCCTGCATATCCCGAATACCCGCCTGCTGCCGCAGCGCCCGATCCAGCAGCGCCGGCAGCGTCTTGCCACGGCGCGAAGCCCGGCGAAGAATCCCAGCGCACGCCGTCGCACTCAAAAAGTACCTCGGCGGGATCGACGCCACCTCCACCACTTGCCACAAGAAACACGCGACGGCGCCGTTGGGCGACGCCGAAATATTGAGCGTCGAGCACGCGCCAGGCGATGCGGCGCCGGGGTCCAGACACACAACCTGCGTACGCCCATTTTTGCCCTGGCGGTTCGAGCGCACGGCTTTCGCCGACCAGTGCTCCCAGGAAGTGTCCGAAGGCGTTGCTGCGGTCGCTGAGGACGCCGGGGACGTTTTCCCAGACGAGCGTTGCCGGCGGGCGGCGGTCTTGGCGGCGGGTTTGGTCGATGGCATTTGCAAGCTCCACATAGGCAAGGGTCAGGGCGCCGCGCGGGTCATCCAGGCCACGGCGGGCGCCGGCCACGCTGAACGACTGGCACGGCGTGCCGCCGACCAGGATGTCGGGCGCGGGCACGGTGCCGGCACGGACCTGGCGGGCGATCGCAGTCATGTCGCCCAGGTTGGGCACGCGGGGGTAACGGTGGGCGAGCACGGCGCTCGGGAACGGCTCGATCTCGGCGAACCACGCGGCTTCGAGGCCGAGCGGTTGCCAGGCGAGGCTCACGGCCTCGATGCCGCTGCAGACGCTGCCGTAGAGCAGCGGCGTGTTGCGCGGCGGTGCGCAAAGTTTCGGGTGCATGTCGGTCTCCTGTTCGTATGGCGCAGGGCCATCGCCCTGGCCAGGGCGTTGAAAGGCAGGAGAAAGGCGCCGAAGGCCCCAGGGGCCTTCGGCTTGGGAGGAAAGAAGAACCACCCGTGGGCTGATTGGCAGGCCCGGTCGTCGCTAGAACCGTCTGCTCATCCAGCAATCACACCCGGCCCATGTCGTGGCTGGGGCCGGCATCGTCTGGCGCACATCCGCGCACAAAGGGAGCCCGTTTTTGCGCCGGCGGGCACCGGCACCGAATACCGCTGACCGCGAAGGGTCTCCGGATGGCTCGCACAGGCAAGCCATCGGGGGACCCTTCGCAGCGGCGGAAGGAATACAGACGAGGAGAACGCGCGGGGTGCGGTTCGCGGAGAAGCCACCTTCAGGTCCCGCGGCCGGGGACGGCCAGGCGGGACGCGCACACGGAGCAAGAAGGCGTTGCGCGCTGGGGCGTCCCGCAGGGGGTGCGGGACACGGGCCATGCCGCCGATGGCGGGCACGGCTCACGGGGAACAGGGTCGGTCAGGCGCCCTTGCGCCCGCTCTTGCGTGGACGCGAGGCA
>NZ_AQPL01000644.1:0-1504 GCF_000395345.1 Cupriavidus sp. WS
TCGTGGAACAGGGGCAAGGTCACGCAATCTGACCGTCATCTGCAGATTTCTATACTCGCCCCCACCAAATTAATTTCGGGTCTTAATGAGGAGAATCCATGAAGATTAGTCGCATTGCCGTCGCATCCCTCGGTCTGTTCGCTACAACCGCATTCGCTCAATCGAGCGTCACGCTGTATGGTGTGGCCGACGCGGGTATCGAGTATCTGAGCAACGTCCCATCGGCTTCGCCCGGTGGCTCGAACCAGGTTCGCATGACCTCCGGCAACATGTCGACGTCGCGTTGGGGCCTGCGTGGCGTCGAAGACCTTGGCGGCGGTCTGAAAGCCATCTTCGAATTGGAAAGCGGCATTTCGTTCGACACCGGCGCACAGAACAACAGCACCCGTCTTTTTGATCGTAGTGCCTTCGTAGGATTGGGTAGCAAATATGGTCAACTGACGTTGGGTCGTCAAACGACACCAATGTATGACACCACGCTGCAACTCGACCCGATGGGCTTCGCGCCGCGCTACTCGCTCTTCAAGATGGATGACGTCTTGGCGGGTCGCGCTGACAATGCTATCAAGTACCGTGGCATCTTCAGTGGCCTGACGGTCACCGGCCTCTACAGCTTTAGCCGCACCGGCGGCGGCGAAGTGCCGGGGAACTACAAGGTCGATCGAAACATGGGCGTATCGCTCATGTATGAAACCGGCGCCCTCGCTGTCGGCGCGGTGTACGACGAGATCCAGGGCAGCACCGTCGCCACGGCCGACCGCAAGGACCGCCGCGCTCTAATTGGCGCGAGCTACGCTTTCGGACCGGCTAAGGCATTTATTGGTTATCGCTGGTACAACGGCAATGTCGGTGCGCTGCCGACGAACGGTTCTAACATTTACTGGGCCGGCCTGCGCTATGGCCTGACGCCCGCACTGACGCTGACCGGCGCCGCCTACTACACGGACAGCCGCAATTCTGGCGCAGACCCGTTCCTGTTCGTTGCCTCGGCAGATTACGCTTTCTCGAAGCGTACCGATGTGTATATGAACGTCGGTTATGCACTGAACCGCGGCAACTCGCAGCTGGGCATGAACGGCTACAACTCGACGACCGGCAGCCCGACCAACGTTGTCCCTGGCAAGGATCAGACCGGCGTCGTCGTAGGCGTACGCCACAAGTTCTGAGCGAGCTCAAAAGAATCGACACTTTCTTGTTAATTCAAGAGAGTTTGTGCCTCCCAACCGGGAGGCATTTTTTTATGACAGGATCGTAATACGCGGGTAATTCAGTGGAGCAGGTCCGGTAGCTAGACTGTGAACACGGTGAGCGATTAGAGACTCACAAACATTGACTCCGGAGAGATTCCATGAAGACGATTCACACTGCCCTGATTGCTGCTGCCCTCACGATTGCTGCCGCCGGCTCCGCCATCGCTGCTACCCCTGATGGCCAGATCCACCGTCCCCGCGACCCCTACACCGACGGCGGACGCGCCGCAGTCAACGACATTTACGCCGGCGGT
>NZ_AQPL01000645.1:0-1891 GCF_000395345.1 Cupriavidus sp. WS
GACGCGCCGCAGTCAACGACATTTACGCCGGCGGTGCACGCATCGACAAGCGCGACGTGTTCACCGACGGCGCACGCCTCGGCCAGCGTGACGTATTTACCGACGGCTCGCGTATTGGGCCGCGTGATGTGTTCACCGATGGCGCACGCGGAATTTGACGCAAGCCGTCCCTGAAACTCAGACCGACCTCTGTGGGGGAGCCAGGCACCCGTCAGTTGCTTGGCTCTTGGTGCTCTTTCGCTTTATCCCGATGGCGAAAGCTTCCGAAGCTTGCCCTCCCCGGAGGGCAAGCTTTTTTTCCCTCCATCGGCGTCAATCCGGTGCCGTTCATGATGCGGTGGCGCGTGCTACAACTTCCCATCGCCTCGTGTATTGCTAAGCGGCAGAACCGACGCCAATGACGATGAAAAAGGCCCCGCATTGTGCGGGGCCTGTAGTTCACCGGTTCAGCAACGTTCAGCCACCTGTGAAGAGGTCGCTTCTATCAATATAGACGCGCACGCCAGCGCTACCCGGCAGATCCGGCATCAACAAGCCAAGGTCCACACTCGTATCCCTGACCATCTGGGCGAAGGTCCATGCGACGATCTTCTCGCCGGCCCGAAACGCCACCGTCTCGCCAGAGTCCACGTTGACATACCGCATCCCTGGCTTCACGTCGATAATGCGACTGGCCTGAGATTGGCCGGCTGGATCGCCATACAAGGTCGCGTGACGCTTCGCCATCGCCTGCGCCGTCGCCGTCGACGCAGGCACGCCCGGTTTCAACCCGGTCATTTCCAAAGCATACGAAGCCGACATCCCACCCAACAGCAACGCCGCAAACAGCAAGGCGTGTTTCTTCGTTTTCATAGTCATCTCCTTTCTAGAGACTTCGTTGATCTATGAAAACGAGTGTATAAATTGTACGCATGCTGCAGCCTTGCCCGGCGATTACAAATAGGCAATCGGGCTCATTGCACCACTCTACCCAACGACTGGTCGGTCCTGACTCGGCCTACCCACCGAAACCCGCGCTGAGGCTTCAGCACCGTTGAGCGGGAAGCGCAATGTAAAGCGTGTCTTCCCATCCAAGCCGCTCACGGCTGACGCGTCGCCGCCATGGAGCTCCATGATCGACAGGACGATGGCCAGGCCCAGCCCCGTGGACTGTGACGAGTTGGATCTCGCCCTATCCCCACGGAAGAACCGATCAAAGATGAGGGAAAGTTCCCGCTCCGGGATTGGGTCTCCAACGTTCGTGATGTCGATGCAACAATGTGCCGCTTCGCGGCGCACCACCAGATCTATCATCGAATTCGGCCACGCATGACGGACCGCATTTGACAGAACATTGTTGATCGCACGCTGGAACAGAATGGCATCAGCGACCAGGGTGGCATCCCCGCTTACCCTGATTACGACGCTTCGCTCCTCTGCAAGCACCGAAAAGTAGGCGGACAACTTGCGAAGTTCTGCATTCAACTGGAGTTCCGTCAACTCGAGCGCCACATTGGCACTGTCAGCTCGCGCGAGGAACAACATCGCATCGATCATCCTCGCAAGTCGCTGGTATTCGACCAGGCTTTCCTCCACCAAGGCGACATACTCGGGCCCGGTGCGGTCTCGTGACAAGGCGACCTCGGCATGTCCAATGAGGTTGTTAAGCGGCGTGCGCAAATCATGGGCAAGATCGGCGGAGAACCGCGACAGCTTCTGATAACCATCCTCGAGGCGTTGCAGCATCGCATTGAACGCAGAGGCGATATCACGCACTTCGGTGGGCTTGGGTGGCATGTCCACCCGGTAGCTCAGCCGTTCCACACTGATCCGGTTGATCTGCTTGATAAGTACGTGCGCCGGCTCCAGCTCACGGCGCGTAATGGCCGCCCGGACGTGTCAGGAATTTTGT
>NZ_AQPL01000646.1:0-3325 GCF_000395345.1 Cupriavidus sp. WS
GGAGGGGGAGAAGGGGGAGGAAGGCGGATCATGAGGCTTCGAGCCGCGCGCCGGTTCGCTATATGATAGTCACCGTGTGCTGGCGCACCCGCGAAGCGGGTCCACTCTGGAAAACAGGTCTGCAAGCCATGAAACCCTCTCAGGCACTTGCCTCCCACCGCGAGGCGATCCGGCGCGTGGTGGAATCCCACCGGGCCAGCAATGCACGCGTCTTTGGTTCGGTCGTCCGCGGCGAAGACGCGGAAGGCAGCGACCTCGATATCCTGGTCGACCCGACACCGGAGACGACACTGTTCGATATCGGCGCCATCAGGCATGAATTGCTTCAACTGCTCGGCGTGCCCGTCGACGTGCTGACGCCGAAGGCGCTGCCCGAGAAATTCCGGGACATCGTGCTCGCCGAAGCGGTGCCGGTATGAGCCGGGACAAGCAACGGCTGGCCGATTATCTGGAGCACGTTCTGCAAGCCATCGACCGGATTGCCCGCTACACGAAGGGGATGGACGAGATGGCGTTCCTTGCGAACGAAATGGCGCAGGACGCGGCAGTCCGCAACATCGAGATCATCGGAGAAGCGAGCCACCACATCGAGGACCACTATCCGGAATTCGCGGCGGCGCATCCTGAGTTGCCGCTGGCCTTCGCCTATCAGATGCGCAATGCGGTGGCGCACGGCTATTTCGCGGTCGATCTGGAAATTGTGTGGAAAACCCTCCAGAACGACCTTCCCGGGCTGCGCCGGCAAGTGGAGATATCGCGCCAGTCTCTTCGCCAAGATATTGGCTGACCGGCTGCTCCTCGCCCACGGCCGCGAGCCGGACCGCGCGACCGCCCGCCCGACACCGCCATATTGCACTTCGGAACACCGCCCGGAACGCGGGAATGAGACAATGGCGCAGCCTTTTTCCGCTCTCATTCCAGCCGCCATGTTCCACCTCCCCACCGACGCCACCCCGCAATCCAAGTCCGCGCAATACCAGGAACTGGTGGCGCAGGCCCGCGCGCTGCTGGCCGACGAGACCGACCGCATCGCCAATGCCGCGAATTTCTCGGCGCTGGTCTACCACGCGCTGCAAGACCTGAACTGGGCGGGCTTCTATTTCCATGACGGCCGGGAACTGGTGGTCGGGCCGTTCCAGGGCAAGCCGGCCTGCGTGCGCATCGCGCTGGGCCGGGGCGTGTGCGGCACCGCCGCGCAGACCCGCGCCACCCAGGTCGTGCCGGACGTGCATGCGTTTGCCGGACATATCGCCTGCGACGCCGCCTCGCAATCGGAAATCGTGGTGCCGCTGGTTGCCGCCGACGGCACGCTGATCGGCGTGTGGGACGTGGACAGCCCGGTCGCGGGCCGCTTCGACGACGAGGACGCCGCCGGCATGGAAGCGCTGTGCCGGGTCTTCGTGGAACTGGGCTGGTCGCGCGCCTGACCTGCCGCCGGTAGCGGCGCTGGCCGCGCCGTCGAACAACAACAAGCACCGATCCGCCAACCATCCGTGACCACCCAAGCCGCCGGCACCCGCCATCCCGTCGCCGCGTTCTATCTGTACTACGTCGCGCTGTACGCGCCGGTCGCCATCACCATCAGCTTCTTCCCGCTGTGGATCCGCGCGCAGGGCCTGGACGACCGGCAGACCGGGCTGGTAATGGCGCTCGGCGCCGCGCTGGCGGTGCTGGTCAATCCGGCGGTAGGCGCCATCGCCGACCAGTACCGCAGCCGCAAGGCCATCCTGCTGGCGCTGGTGGGCGGCTCGGTGCTCAGTGCCGGGCTGCTGTTCAGCGCCGAGGGCTTCGTCGGCGTGCTGCTGGTGTTCCTCGCCACCAAGGCTTTCTCGGCCAGCCTGATTCCGCTGAGCGAATCGATGGCGCTGGCCGGCGTGCCGCGCTACGGCCTCGATTTCGGCCGACTGCGCAGCGCGGGCTCGATGTCGGTGGTGGCGGTGTCGGTGGCGCTGGGCTGGCTGGTGGACCGCGCCGGCACCGAAGTGATCGCGATCGCCTTCCTTGTGACCTATCTCGGGCAGGGCATCCTGGCGCTGATGCTGCCCAATGACGACATCGCCGTGCGCCACACGGTCAAGGGACCGCTGCTGCAGGTGCTGCAAGTGCCCGGCTTTTCGCTGTTCCTCGCCAGCGCGGCGGTCTCGCAGGCCTGCCACGGCTTCTTCTACAGCTACAGCGCGCTGTACTGGAAAAGCGTGGGATTCTCCGCCTCGACCATCGGCTACCTGTGGGCGCTCGGCGTGCTGGCCGAGATCACGGCGTTCACCTGCGGCTCGCTGCTGGCCGCGCGCATCTCGCCGCCGGCGCTGATCGCGCTGGCCTGCGCGGCGGGCGTGCTGCGCTGGTCGCTGACCGGCCTGGCGCAGACCCCCGGCGTGGCCATGCTCGCGCAACTGCTGCAAGGCGCCACGCTCGGCTTCACGCAGCTTGGCGCGGCGCAGTACGTGCGCACGCGCGTGCCCGCGCAGGTGCTCTCCAGCGGCACGGGACTCTACGCCGCCTGCACCGGCCTGCTGACGGCGGCCTGCGTGTTCGCGGGCAGCTTCCTGTTTGCCAGCGTGGGCGGACGGGCGTTCCTGCTTACCGCGGCGATGTGCGCGGTCGGGTTGGCGGCGGCGCTGGTGCTGCGGGCGCGGGAAGCACGCTTGATGGACGTGGCCGGCGCGGGCTGACCGCTTGCGCCTGGGTTTCTGGATTGGGCTAGTCTGTCTGGATTTGCGCTGATTTCGAAGCTTTGGAAGCTTTGGAAGCTTGGATTTGACGTCAACTGCTGAACGTCAAAGTCAACGGCTGAACGTCAACGGCTGAACGTCAAAATCAAAGTCAAAGGCTTTCGCTCCCCCGGAGCGACCTACTTTCTTTTCCCCGAAAAGAAAGTAGGCCAAGAAAGCGGGCTGCCTGGCCGGCAGGGGCAGAAACGTTGGGGTTTCTAGTGTTTCTGGTTTCGTGGTGAGGCCTGTGATTCTGCTGGCATCCTGCCGTTACCGGTTCGGCTGGCCACGATCTGGCTGGCGGTATGGGTTTCGGGGTCGGACCTATGATGGCGAGCGCACTGCTGGTTCGACCATCTGCCGTTACCGACTCGGGCGGCCACGACATAGCACCCTCATGTTTTCGTGGTGGGCGTGGTGGACCCCGCGCGAGTGTGTTGGGTTGCTTTGACCCGGATTACCTCTCAAGTCAAAACCGTTTGGCACTGAGATCGAATGGGGGCCACCGCGCCCACCACGAAACCAGCACCGTCCCTCTGCCGTATGCATTTGCCCCGGTCGCGGCAGCAGCCCGAAGGGCCTGGGCCTATGCCATCATGCAGCGCCACCACGAA